>NZ_JBMFGY010000001.1:0-3475 GCF_049977125.1 Acidiphilium sp.
TTTTGAAAAAAAGGAGCAAAAAACTTTTTTGAGTCTGGTGCGCGGTGGTGGGGATGGTGGGGGCTTACGGTGGTCTCTTTCAGAGCGATATGCGATTAAGTTGACGCGACAGCGGCAACATAATCGCATGAAATCGCTCGAAAAAATAAAGATCTAGAGCGTTACGCTGAAAGCATAACGCTCTAGAATTTCACGGTCACCGTGCCATAGAAGGCGCGCGGCGCGCCGGGATTGGCGATGGCGTAGCCGCCGGTCGGTGTGTTGAAGTAACCGCCCGCCGAGATGTATTCGGTCGCGTTGTACTGCCGCCCCAGAAGATTGGTCGCGTAGAAACTCACATCGACCTCGCCAAGCCGCGGAACGAGGCGGTTGAAATACGGCGTCTTCACCGTGATCGAGGCGTTCAGCAGATTATACGGCACGATGGCGGTATGGGTCGGCGCGCCGATCGCGTTATTGAACAGATAGCGCTTGCCGACATACTGGTCCCATAGATTTGTCGTCACCAGGTTCGAGCCGATAAACTGGCGATAGCGCACCCCGATATTGGCGGTATCGCGCGGCGACGCCGGGTCGGGCAGATTGTGATAGACGGCGCCGGAATTGGAGGTGTAGGTGATGTAGCGCGCATCGAGATAGCCGAGATTGGCGAACGCCATCCAGTTGAAATCGAACCGCGCGCGCAGACTGGCGTTCACCCCCTGCAATTTGCCGGAGCCGAAGCCGAATGTGGTCTGGGTCGGGTTGTTCGGATTGACGATCGGCACGGTTTCGTCTTCCAGATCGTCACGGAAATAATTGATGTCGGCCGAGGCCTCCTGCATCCCGAACAGACCTTTGCGATCCATCCGCACGCCGATCTCCTCATCGGTGCTCTTCACCGGCTTCAGCGCGGGCAGATTGGTCTGGTTGTTGGCGAAATTGCCCGCGGTCGGATTCTGATACGTCACCGCAAAATTGCCATACAGCGTCGCCCAGGGCAGCACATCATCACTCGCCCCGATCGAGGGCTGCACCCGGTTGAAATCCTTGCTCACGTTGGGATAGGTGTTGAACGACGCCCCCGGCAGATTGACCGCCGCCTGGGGGGCCAGATTGTCATAGCCGGTATCATCATTGACGATCTGCACCCCCGGCACGATCCGCAGCCCGACTACAGGTTCAATCCGGTCCTGCGCGAACCCGGCGATATACAGGTTGTTATAGACATCGCGCGTGATCGATGCCGGGAGCTGACGCGTCGTGCCAAGGGCGGTATTGTAGCCGTCGTAGATGTCATGCGTATGCGCATTGATGATATAGGCACCATAACTCAGTTTATTGTATTTGAGATCCGTATCGAAATACAATTTGTCGCCGATCGTGTCCGAGAACGGCGCGTAATATTCGGTATCCTGCGCGCTGGCGCCGAGGAATCCCGCATTGATCCGGTAATGGATGATGTCGCCATGGCGATACCAGAACAGATCATGCAAGCTCGTGTTGTCGGTGATCTGTTTGGTGAGTTTGGCGTAGCCGATATAGTCGATGATCTGGTTTTCCTTGAACCAGACATTATTCGGCAGATCCGAATAGAAGCCGGAGGTTTTCTGGCTGTAGAGCGGCGCGTTGGCATCGAGGCCGGCCAGCGTGATGCCGGGCTGCGGGTCGACCGGAATCTGGTTCGGCCGGAACTCGCGATTATGAATATAGTACCCGCCCAGGCTGATATGCCCGCCGTTGAATGTCTTGGTGATCTTGAAATAGACCTGATCGTTGCGGGCCGGCCAGTCGTACGGACCCTGGCGGAACGTATGGTTGAACGCATGGTTCAGCCCGATCACGCCCTCCCAGCCATCGTGCAGACCGGTCTGCGCCACCGCGCTGTAAACCTGGCTGTCGAAACTGCCGTAACTCGCCGAAACCGTCGCCCCGGCCCGCGCGCTCGGCTGCACCGGGATGAAATTCACCGTGCCGCCGAGGCTGTCGTACCAGCGGTCCTGCGGGTTGCCGGGGCCGTAGATGACATTCACCCCGGCGAGCAGCGCGCCGAACGGGATTTGCACCGAGTGAAACCCGGTGCCCTGGATCAGGCTGTTCAGGGGCACGCCGTCGAACAGATTGGTGATGCCGTTGGTTTCGATGTCGCCGGGGACCGAATTGAACCCGACCTTGACGCCCCGGATCGAAATGGTCGACCGCGCCGTGCCGGCGTTCGAGGCATAACCCGAAATCACCACCCCCGGCAGGGTTGCGATCGCCTGCGTGCCGGACGCGATCGGCGCCAGCAGATCGATCGTGCGCTTGTTCACCACCGACACCGATTGCGCCTGGTGCTTGATGGCTTTGCGGGTCAGAACCTGGCTGGCGAAACCGCCGGGCGGCGCGCTTGTGCCGGTGGCGGATACCGTGCCGGCGTTGACCGCCTGCGCCGCGGCTTGCATCGGGATCGCGTTGATCAGCGCGGGCAGGCCGATCGCGCTGGAGACGAGCAGCCGCACGCCGCGCGCGCCGCGCATGGTTCGCTCGTCAGTGGTTCGCTCGTGGCGATTTTTGACACCGTGTGTTTTTCCTTGGTGATTTTTGCCCTGGTGATGGTCGCGCATGATCAGCCCTCCCGCGTGCGGATGTTACCGAAGGGTAACTGCCGGTTTGATGAGGCCGGGGATTAACGGATTCGTTACCGGTCATGTGTGAAGCTTCGGCGATGGTTTTGGGTCGGTTCGATGAAACCGGCGCTGATTGGCACCTTGCGGCGGCGATGCTAAAGCGCGGCGCATGACCGCTGTGACAATGTCCCGTCCCGCCGCCGATGCGATCGGTGGCACGCTCGTGCTGGCGCTGCCGAAGGGCCGCATTCTGGCTGAATGCGCGCCGTTGCTCGCGCGCGCCGGTCTTGTGCCCGAAGCCGATTATACCGATGAGAACAGCCGGCGGCTGCGGTTTCAGACCAACGCGCCTGATCTCGACATCATCCGGGTGCGCAGTTTCGACGTGGCGACGTTTGTCGCGTTCGGCGGCGCCGATCTGGGGATTTGCGGCGGCGATGTGCTCGGCGAGTTCGATTATCCGGAGATCTATGCGCCGCTCGACCTTGGAATCGGGGCGTGCCGCATCGCGGTCGCGGAGCCGGCCGATGAGGCCGGGACCACCGATTTCAGCCGGCTCTCACGCGTGCGGGTGGCGAGCAAATATCCCAATACGACGCGGCGGCATTTCGCGGCGCGCGGCGTTCAGGCGGAGATCGTGGCGCTCAACGGGGCGATGGAGCTGGCGCCGGGGCTCGGTTTGTCGCGGTTGATCGTTGATCTGGTGCAGACCGGTTCGACCCTGGCGGCGAACGGGTTGGTCGAGACCGAGGTGATCGCGCATGTGACGTCGCGCCTGATCGTCAATCGCACCGCGCTGAAGACGCGGCCGGAGGCGATCGCGTTCTGGATCGCGCGGTTTCGCGCGGCGCTGGAGGCCGGACGGGCGTTGGCGCCAGAGATGGCGC
>NZ_JBMFGY010000001.1:3575-15168 GCF_049977125.1 Acidiphilium sp.
ACCGGCTTGCCACCAGCGATCCCGGGTTCGAGGCGGCGTTTGCCGCGCTGATCGCGGACCGCGCCAGTGCCACCGATGTCGCGGCGGCGGTGGCTTCGATCATCGCACGGGTGCGCGCCGAGGGGGATGACGCGCTGATCGATCTGACCGCGCGGTTCGACCGGTTCGCGCTCAGCGCGGCGACGATGCGCGTGGGGGATGCGGAGATCGCCGCCGCGGTGGCGGGGATACCGGCCGATCAGCGCGGCGCGATCGATCTGGCCGCGCGCCGGATCGAGGCGTTCCATCGCGCGCAGCTGCCGCGGGATTTTTCCTTCACCGATGATCAGGGCGTGACTCTCGGGCTGCGCTGGGGGCCGCTCGATGCGGTCGGGCTGTATGTGCCGGGGGGCAAGGCGAGCTATCCGTCCTCGGTGCTGATGAATGCGATTCCGGCGCGTGTCGCGGGGGTTGGGCGGATCGCGATGGTGGTGCCGACGCCGGAGGGGGTGATGAACCCGCTGGTGCTGGCGGCGGCGCAGCGGGCCGGGGTGAGCGAGATTTACCGGATCGGCGGGGCGCAGGCGGTGGCGGCGCTGGCCTATGGCACCGCGACCATCGCGCCGGTGGATCGGATCGTCGGTCCCGGCAACGCCTATGTGGCGGAGGCCAAGCGGCAGGTGTTCGGGCGCGTTGGCATCGATTCGATCGCCGGTCCGTCCGAGGTGCTGATCATCGCGGATGGTGATAATGATGCGGATCACATCGCGCTCGATCTGATCGCGCAGGCCGAGCACGCCGGGGACAGCCAGTCGATTCTGGTGACCGACAGCGCTGGATTGGCGGAGGCCGTGGCCACGGCACTCGGCACCGCGTTGCGGACGCTGCCGCGCGCGGCGATTGCCGCTGCGTCGCTCGCCGCGCATGGCGCGATCGTTCTGGTGGCCGACCGCGCCGAGGCGATCGACCTGGCCAATCGGGTGGCACCGGAGCATTTGCAGATCATGACCGCCGATCCGGCGGGGGATTTCGCGCGCATCCGCCATGCCGGGTCGGTGTTTCTCGGCCGGTACGCGCCGACCGCGATCGGCGATTACGCCGCCGGGCCGAACCATGTGCTGCCGACATCGGGGACGGCGCGGTTTTCATCGGGGCTTTCGGTGTTCGATTTTCTCAAGCGCACCACGCTCACGTCGCTGACGCCAGCCGCCCTCGCCGCGATCGGGCCGGCGGCGGTGGTGCTGGCCGAGGCGGAGCATCTGGCGGGACACGGGCGCTCGATCACGGCGAGGATAAGTTAGGCAGACCTGCCCCTTGCGGTGCAAACCTTGACCTTGTCGCCCTCACGGCTCATGTGGGGCCCGCACGAAACGATTTTAGATCGAGGATAGATGTCGAAAGAAGACATGATCGAGTTCAGCGGCACCGTTGCTGAATTGCTACCCAACGCCATGTTCCGGGTCAAGCTGGACAATGAGCACGTGATTTTGGCGCATACCAGCGGCAAGATGCGCAAAAACCGGATCAGGGTGCTGGCCGGCGACCGGGTGAATGTTGAGATGACGCCCTATGATCTGACCAAGGGCCGGATCACGTTCCGATTCAAGTAACGCTGGTTCTCGCCTCGTCGAGTCCGCGCCGGCTCGACCTGCTGCGCCAGATCGGGATCGTGCCGGACCGGATCGTCAGCCCCGATATCGATGAGACGCCGCGGCGCGACGAGACACCGCGCGCGCTCGCCATGCGACTTGCGCGCGCGAAGCTCGATGTCGTTTCGGGGCCGGACGCGTTCACCATCGCGGCGGATACCGTGGTCGGGCTGGGGCGGCGGATTCTGCCCAAGGCGGTGACCGAGGCAGAGGCGCGCGCATGTCTCGGCCTGCTCGGCGGGCGGCGGCATACGGTGTATTCCGCGGTCGCCCTGCGCGGGCCGGACGGGCGGATCGTGGCGCGCAATGTGGCGAGCGTGGTGGCGTTCGCGCGGCTCGATCCCTGGCTGGTGGATGCCTATGTCGCGAGCGGCGAATGGGCGGGCAAGGCCGGCGGCTATGCAATTCAGGGACGGGCGGCGGGTTTCGTGGATTTCATGTCGGGTTCGTATTCCGGGGTGGTCGGCTTGCCGCTGCATGAGACGCTCAATCTGCTGCGCGGGTTAGGGTGGCGGCAGGGATGATCCTGGCGTCGCAGCGCGCGGGGGTGGTGCGGCTCGCCTTGGTCGAAGACGGCGTGCTCACCTTCTATATGCTGTGGCGGCCCGATGCGCCTGATGGCGTGGGCGATCGCTATACCGGGCGGATCAGTGCGCAGGTGCCTGCGCTCGGGGGCGCTTTCGTTGAGCTGGGCGGCGTGGTGGGGTTTCTGCCGGACAGCGCGGGCGGACGGGGTGGCGCCGAGGGCGATCTGGTCGATGTGGTGATTACGCGCGCGGCGCAGGGCGGCAAGGGGCCGCGCCTGGCGCGGACCGGCGACGCGGCGGATGGCAAGCCGGGCTTGCGGGCGCGCGGGGCGGGGCCGATCGGCGAGTTCCGGGCGTTGCGGCCGGACGCGCCGATCGTTGCGGATGATTTCGAATTGATCGCGCGGCTCCGGAAGCTGTATGGCGCGATCGAGCACGCGGCGGGGTGCTTCGCGCCGATCGAGGATGAGGTGGCGTGCCTTGCCGATCCGGTCGCGGCGTTGCCGCACGGGGCGCGCGCGATCATTACCCCGACGCCGGCGCTGACCGCCATCGATGTCGATGCCGGCGCGGCCACCGCCGAGCGGGGCGGCAAAACCGGGGCGCAGGCGCGGCTCAATCGCGCGATCATTCCCGAACTCGCCCGGCAGATCCGGCTGCGCAACCTCGGCGGCGCGATCCTGATCGATTTCGCCGGGATGAAGGCGGCGGCCAGGGCCAGTCTTGCGCCCGATCTGGTCAGCGCGCTGGCGCGTGACCCGTTGAAACCACGCTTGATCGGGTTTACGTCACTGGGGTTCGCGGAGGTGCTGCGCCCGCGAATCCACCCGCCGCTGCATGAGATGATGCCATGACGACAAAACCCTGCCCGATCTGCCGCAAACCCAGCGCGCCCGAACACGCGCCGTTCTGCTCGCGCCGGTGCCGCGAGGTTGATCTCGGCCGCTGGTTTGGCGAGGATTACAAAGTGTCGATCGCGGCGGCGGCGACCGAAGAGGGCGCGTAGGCCTCCAGCCGGGTCAGCACGGTTGCGACATCCGGCAGGATTTCGAACAGGTCGCGCGCCGAGGCTTTGGCGAAGCCGCAGGCGATGATCGCGTCGAGCAATTCACCCACCCGCGCCGCCCAGCCCAGGATGTCGATCAGGACGATCGGTTTGTCGTGGCGTTCCAGCTGCTTCCAGGTCAGGATTTCCATCAGCTCATCGAGCGTGCCCAAGCCGCCGGGCAGCACGACGAAGGCATCGGCGCGGGCGAACATGCGCCGCTTGCGGGTGTGCATCGAATCGGTGACGATCAGCTCCGAGAGGCCGGGAAACTCGACCTCGCGCGCGCGCAGGAAATCCGGGATGATGCCGGTGACATGGCCGCCCGCCCCCAGGGCCGCGCCGGCGACGGCGCCCATCAGGCCGACATTGCCGCCGCCGAACACCAGCTTGATGCCGCGGGCGGCGAGTCCGGCCCCCAGATCGCGCGCCGATTGCATGTAGGCGGGGGCGGCACCGACCGATGATCCGCAGAATACCGTGACAGAAATGTGACTCATCATTCAGAATTACCTCTTGAACCTATCGATATCGACAAGTTCGTGGCAGGGTAATCAAATCGAAGCAAGTCACGGGTAGAGACAGTCGTCATGGCGCAGGACGCACAACCGAGCGATCGCGAGAAACCGGCCCGGCCGGCGGTGCCCCAATGGGCGGCGCCCGCGGCGATCGGGGCGTTGGGCGTCGTGGCGCTGCTCGGGCTGGTGTTCCTGGGCGGCAAGCAGCATTTCGAGCCGACCAAACCGGTGACGCCGCCCGTGCCGACGGTGGCGCGGCCAGCGGCGCCGGTGGGGCCGCGCTTCGATACGGTGCGGGTGGATGCCGGGGGGAACGCGGTGATCGCGGGCAAGGCGACACCCGGGGCGCGCGTGACGATTACCGCCAATGGCAAGCCGATCGGCACGATCACGGCGGATCGGACCGGCAGCTTCGCCTTCGTCACCTCGACGCCGCTGCCGCCCGGCGGCGAACAATTGGCGCTGTCGGAGGTTTCGAAATCCGGTGAGACGCTGGCGAGCGCGCGGGGCGTGACGGTTTCGGTGCCGCACGCGCCGAACGAGGGGGCGCTGGCGGTGTTGAGCGGCATCGGCAAGACCCCGTCGCGCGTGCTGACCGGCCAGGGTCCGAAACCCGGCACGCTGGGGCTCGGCTCGGTCGATTACGATGGTTCGGGCCGGGCGGTGATCGCTGGCACCGCGAAGCCGGGGGCGATCGTGTCGCTGTTCATCGGGGATACCCGACTGGGCACGGCGATTGCCGGATCGGATGGCCGCTGGACGATGCGGACCGATCATCTGCCGCGCAAACCGGGAACGTTCCGGCTGGAAACCACCACGCTGGGCGGCAAAGTGCTCGACACCATGAAGACCGCCTTTGCGCCGCACCAGGTGACGAGGCTGGCGCCGGGCCATGTGGTGATCACGCGCGGGCAGTGCCTGTGGCTGATCGCGCGCAGGCTCTATGGCAAGGGGACCGATTATTCGCTGATCTACCGCGCCAATGAAGGCAGCATCCAGAATCCCAACCTGATCTATCCGGGCCAGCGCTTCACCCTGCCCAAACCGCCGCTCGCGACGCCGGGCTGACGATCCGCTCTGCTTGCATGCGCGGGGAGCGGTGGGCATAACGGGGTTATGGATATGATCAATTCCGTGCGTTCCGTCCTGGCGCCGCCGCACCGGGCGGGGTGGCCGTTTATCGGGGCGGGGCTGGTGGTTGTGGTGCTGGGCCTGATTCTGGCCGGGTGGCTGGCGTGGCTCGGGCTGATTTTCACGGTGTTCTGCCTCTATTTTTTCCGCGATCCGGAGCGGGTGGTCCCGCCGCGCGCCGATGCCGTGGTGGCGCCCGCCGATGGGTTGGTGGTGCGGGTTGACGCCGCCGTGCCGCCGCCTGAGCTTGGCCTGCCCGCCCTGGCGATGCCGCGGATCGCGATTTTTCTCTCGGTGCTCGATGTTCATGTCAATCGGGTGCCGATGGCGGGAATCGTGACGCGGATCGCCTATCGGCATGGCAGTTTCGTCAATGCGGCGGACAAGGAATCCGATGAGAACGAGCGCAACGCGATCGCGATCCGGCTGGCGAACGGGACGGAGATGGCGGTGGTGCAGATTGCCGGGTTGATCGCACGGCGGATTTTGTGTGACATCCATGAGGGTGATCAGCTCGTGACCGGGGCGCGGTTCGGCATCATCCGGTTCGGCAGCCGCACCGATGTGTATCTGCCGCACGGCACGGTGCCGCTGGTTGCGGTGGGGCAGCGCGCGGTCGGCGGTGAGACCGTGCTGGCGACCCTGGCGCCGTCCACGGTGGCGTGAGCACGGACCCGTTGCGATGAGCGAGAGTGGCAGGCGGCGGTTTGTGCTGCCGGGCCGGCGGCCGCCGCGCCGGCCACGGTTGCGCGGGCTGAGTTTCAACCGGATGTTGCCCAATCTGCTGACCCTGGTGGGGCTGTGCGTGGGGTTCAGCGGCATCCGGTTCGCGCTGGATGGGCGGTTCGGCGCGGCGGTGATCGCCATCGCGGTGGCGGGCGCGATCGACGGGCTGGATGGACGGCTGGCGCGGTTATTGAAGGCGACGTCACGGTTCGGGGCGGAGTTCGACAGCCTGTCCGATTTTTTGTGCTTCGGCGTCGCGCCGTCGCTGGTGCTGTATTTATGGTCGCTCGATCAATGGGGCGCGTTCGGATATCTGCCGGCGCTGATGTTCACCGCGAGCATGGCGTTGCGCCTGGCGCGGTTCAATGCGGCGATCGATGAATTGCCGCATGCGGATGACGGGCATTTGAAGGCGTCGCGCTTCGCGCAGAATTTTTTTACCGGCGTGCCGGCGCCGGCGGGGGCCGCGCTGTCGCTGCTGCCGATTTATCTGGGGCTGGAATCGGCGGAACATAATGTGGTGTGGCTGGCCGATCTGGCGCGGGCGCCGGCGCTGAGCGCGGTGGTGCTGGTGGGGACCGCGCTGCTCTGCGTCTCGACTCTGCCGGTCTGGAGTTTCAAGAATTTCAAGGTGCCGCCTGAACTGGTGCTGGTTCTGCTGCTGGGCGTCGTTGTGTTCGCCGCGATTCTGCTGGCCGACCCCTGGCTTGGTCTGGCCTTGCTGGCGGCGGCGTATCTGGCGATGCTGCCGTTCAGCCGGCGCAGTTTCAAGCGGCTTCAGGCCGAGGCCGAGGCGCGGCTGGACACCGAGGTTGAGTGATCCGCCCCGCCGCCCGGCGTGATCCGAACAGCGTGGATCAGACCGCTGGCACGCCTTTCGAGGTGGAGTATTCGAAATGCAGCGCGGTGCCGGGATGGACGATCGGGTGGATCGCGTGGGCGGCCATGGCGGCTTCGGCGAAACCTTGCAGGATGAGTTTGAGTTTGCCGGGATAGCTCGCGACGTCGCCGATCGCGAAGATGCCGTGGGTGCTGGTCTCGAGCGTCGAGGGGGTGACGGCGATGTGGTGCTGCGCGAGGTCGAGCCCCCAGGTGGCGATCGGGCCGAGGTCCATCGCGAGGCCGAAGAAGGGGAGAAGGATGTCGGCGTCGAGCCGGCGGGTGGCGCCGTTCAGATCGGCGACTTCGACGCTTTCGAGGATGCCGGATGCGCCGTGCAAAGCGTGGAGCTGGTAGGGGATGACCAGCTCGATGTCGCCACGCCGGGCGGCTGCAGCGAGTTGATCCGCCATTTCGGGGGCGGCGCGGAACTTCGGGCGGCGGTGGACGATGGCGATGCTGGCGGCGATGCCGTTCAGGGCGATCGCCCAATCGACCGCGGAATCGCCGCCGCCGGCGATGACGATGCGTTTGTTGCGGAAGGCTTCGCGTTTTTTCACGTAGTATTGGACCGCACCGGTCGCCTCGAAGGCCGCGATACCGTCGAGCGGCGGGCGGTTGGGGCCGAAGGCGCCGGCACCGGCGGCGATGATGATGGCTTTGGCGTGGATGGTGTCGCCCTGATCGGTGGTGAGGGTGAAGGCGCCGGCGGCGCCGGCGATGGCGGTGACGATGCGGCCGAGCAGGCGCGGCGGGGCGAAGGGTTCGATCTGGCGTTCGAGGTTTTCGATCAGGGTTGCCGCCTCGATCGCGGGGTGGGCCGGGATGTCGTAGATCGGTTTTTCCGGATAGAGCGCGGCGCATTGGCCGCCGGTTTCGGCCAGCGCGTCGATCAGCACCGATGAGAGTTTCAGCATGCCGCATTCGAAGGCGGCGAACAGGCCGACCGGGCCGGCGCCGATGATGGCCACGTCGGAGGTGATGGGATGTGACATGACTTATCCGTAGCCGATCTGGCCGGAAAAGGAAGCGCTCTGAGCTGAGGCCAAGGTGGCGTCACCGACAAGACCCGAATGGATCGAAAGTTTTTTGCTGCTTTTTTTCAAAAAAGCAGACCTGTCTGACGTCTGCTGGCTACCCCGCCTTTGCCTCGACGCCGGCTTGGCGCAGGATCGGGGCATGACGAGTCGCGAGATGATGCTTGAATCCGAAGCGGCGACCGTGGCGCTGGCGCGGGAGCTGGCGGCGCGGGCGGTGGCGGGGGATGTGTTTTTGTTGAGCGGGCCGCTCGGGGCGGGGAAATCGACGCTGGCGCGGGCGTTCATTCGGGCGCGGGCGGGAGATGAGACGCTGGAGGTGCCGAGCCCGAGTTTTACGCTGGTGCAGAGTTATGAGTTGGACCCGCCGGTGACGCATTTCGATTTATGGCGGCTGGCGGGGCCAGGGGATGTCGAGGAATTGGGGTTCGACGCGGCGCTGGCGGGGATTGTGCTGGTGGAATGGCCGGAGCGGTTGGGGGGTGATGTGCCGGAAGGGGCGGTGCGAATCGGGCTGGAGTGGGGTTCGGGCGAGCAGCGGGTGGTGCGGATCGAGGGTCCGGCGCGGTTGGTGCCATGAGGCCACAGGTTGCGTTCGTGCCGATGGCGGCGCCGTTTCTGGACAGTCTGGCGCGGGCCTGGCTCGAGGCGGCGCGGGCGGCGGGGCGGGATGTGGCGGAGGGGTTGTTGATCCTGCCGACGCGGCGGGCGGCGCGGGCGGCGGCGGCGGCGTTTCTGGCGGCGAATGGCGGGCCGCTGATCATGCCGCGGATTGCGGCGATCGGGGCGGCGGATGAGGCGGCGCTGGGGATTGCTTCGGGGCTGGAATTGCCGCCGGCGATTCCGGCCGAGGAACGGCGCGCGGTGCTGGCACGGTTGATATTGGGGATGGGCGGGCGCGATGGCGCGCCGCAACGCCTGGCCGAGGCGCTGTTGCTGGCCGATGATCTGGCGGTGCTGATCGATGCGGCGGCGCAGGCGGAGGTGGATCTGGCGGCCACCTTGCCGGGGATCGTCGCACCCGATCTGGCGGTGCACTGGCAGCGGACGCTGGATTTTCTGACCATCGTGACCCGGTTATGGCCGGAGATTCTGGCGGATCGGGGTGCGGTCGATCCGGCGCAGCGGTTGCGGCGGTTGATCGATGCGCAGGCGGATTTCTGGGCGGATGCGCCGCCGGCGATGCCGGTATGGCTGGCCGGGCTGGCGGTGGCGACGCCGGCGGTGGCGCGGCTGGCACGGGTGGTGGCCGGGTTGCCTGCGGGGCGTGTGGTGCTGGCCGGGTTCGATCCGGGCATGTCCGAGGCCGAATTTGCGGGGCTGGCGGAGGTGCCGACCCATCCACAGGCGGGGTTGTATCGGCTGCTGACCGCGATGGGGGTGGCGCGCGATGAGGTGGTCGCGCTGGGCGGGATGCGGGAGACCGCGCGGGTCGATTTGTTGCGGCGCGCGTTTCTGCCGCCGGTGACGCCGGCGGCGGCGATTTCGACCGATGGGATGTACCGGCTGGAATCGGGCGATGAGCAGGACGAGGCGCGGGCGATCGCGCTGGTGCTGCGCGATGCGTTGGAAGCGCCGGGGCGGGATGCGGCGCTGGTGACGCCGGATCGGGGGTTGGCGCAACGTGTGTCGGCGGAGTTGCTGCGGCTGGGCATTCGGGCGGAGGACAGCGCGGGCGAGGTTCTGGCGGAGACGCCGCCGGCGGTGATGCTGCGGCTGCTGGCGGCGGCGCAGGATCGGGATTACGCGGCGGTGGCGTTGCTCGGGCTGTTGAAGCATCCGCTGGTGTTTGCGGGGCGGCGTGGTGCGGAGTGCCGGCGCCTGGCGCGGCGGCTGGATTTATGTTTGCGGGCGTGTGCGCCGGGGCCGGGGTTTGCGGCGCTGCGGTTTGCCACGGATAACGAGACGTATCGTGAAATCAATCAGTTCATCGAATCTATTCAGAGCTTGCTTGAGCCGTTGATCGCGGCGTGCACGGCGGTTTCGATCGCGCCGGCGGCGTTGCTGGGGGCGTTGATCGCGGCGGCGGAGGCGATGACGACCGAGGCGGCGGACGGGGACGAGCGGCGTTCGGTGCTGTGGGATGCGGAGGCCGGGGCGGCGCTGTCCGAGCATCTGGCGGTGCAGATGGCGGCGCTGGAGGATCTGCCGCCGGTCGATCCGCGCGAACTGGTCGCCCTGCTCGATGCGGTGCTGGGCAGCGCGCGGTTGCGCCGGCCGCGGGCGCGGGATGCCAATCCGCGCGTCGCGATCTGGGGCATCATGGAAGCGCGGTTGCAGCGGGTCGATACGCTGGTGCTGGGCGGGATGGTCGAGGGGGTGTTTCCGGCCGAGCCCGATCCGGGGCCGTGGCTGTCGCGGCCGATGCGGCGGGCGGCGCAATTGCCGGATGATGCGGCGCTGATCGGCGAGGCGGCGCATGATGTGACGAGTTTGATGGCGAGTTGCGGGATGGTTGTGCTGTCGGTGCCGAAGCGGCGGGGTCGGGCGCCGGCGGTGCCGTCGCGCTTCATCGCGCGGCTCGATCTGGTGCTGCGGGGCGCGGGGCTGGGTTTGCCGCTGCATCCGGCGGGGAGTTGGGCGGCGCAGCTCGACCAGCCGGTGCAACGCGAAGTGCGGGAGAAGCCGGCGCCGCGACCGAAGGCGATGGTGCGGCCGGTGGAGTATTCGATTTCGGACATCACGACTTTGCTGGCGGACCCTTATGCGATCCATGCGCGGCGGATCATGCGGTTGCGCCCGCTCGATCCGCTCGATGCCGAAAGCGATACGGCGCTGTTCGGGACGATCGTGCATGACGGGCTGGCGGCGGTGTCGACCCGGCCGGATTGGGCGCTGGCGGGGGATGCGGCTTCGCTGTTGCGTGTATCGTTCGAATATCAATTGGGACGGCACCGGATGCGCCGCGCGCTGGCGGCGTTCTGGCGGGTGCGGCTGGCGCGGATCGCGGAATGGATTGTTTCAATCGAGCGGGCGCGGATCGAGGAGGCGGGATGCGCTGAGGCGATCGCGGTGGAATTGCCCGGGGTCTGGCGGTTCGGGGCGTTCACGGTGAAGGGGCGGGTGGACCGGATCGAGCGGCGGGGCGATCGGCTCGCGATCATCGATTACAAGACCGGGACGCCGCCGGATGACAGAAAGGTGGAGGCGGGGATTTCGCCGCAACTGCCGCTGGAGGCGGTGATCGCGGAGATGGGCGGGTTTGCCGGGTTCGGCGGGGTGGTCGATGAACTCGCCTATTGGAAACTCTCGGGCGGGGCGACCGAGGGGGAGACGCGGGCGTTGCTCAAGGGGGATGCGGCGCGGGTGCGGGCGGTGATCACCACCGCGCGGGCGGCGATTCCGGCGCTGCTGGCGCATTATGCCGATCCGGCGACGCCGTTTTTCGACCGGCCGAGCCCGGCGCGGGCGCCCTATGATCAGCCGTTCGCCGGGGTGTCGCGCCGGGCGGAGTGGGAGGACAGCGCGTGAGCGGGGCGGTCGCTACAGCGGAGGCGGCGCAGCTTGCGGCGTCCGACCCGGCGGTTTCGGCGTTCGTCGGCGCGTCGGCGGGGTCGGGCAAGACCAAGCTGCTGACCGATCGGCTGTTGCGGCTGATGCTGGCGGGTGCGCCGCCGGCGCGGATTTTGTGCCTGACGTTCACGCGGGCGGCGGCGGCGGAAATGGCGATCCGGTTGCGCGATCGGCTGGGGCGCTGGGCGATCGCGCCGGATGCGGCGCTGGATGCGGAGTTGCGTCTGCTCGATGCCGCGCCGGATGCGGCGATGCGGGCGCGGGCGCGCGGCTTGTTCGGGGTGGTGCTGGATCTGCCGGGGGGGATGCGGATCGATACGATCCACGCCTTCTGCCAGTCGCTGCTGCGGCGGTTTCCGTTGGAGGCGGGGATTTCGCCGCATTTCGTGGTGGCCGATGAGGCCGAGGCGGCGCAGCGCCGGCGGGCGGCGCGCGAGGAGGTGCTGGGCGGGCGGGTCGATGAACCGTTCGAGGCGTTGAGGAAACTGGCCGGTGAGGTTTCGGAGGTGCAGTTCGCCGCCCTGGTCGATCGGTTGCTGGGGGATGGCGAGGCGCATCTGGCGCGGCTGATCGAGCTTCATGGCGATCT
>NZ_JBMFGY010000001.1:15268-49777 GCF_049977125.1 Acidiphilium sp.
GCCGTGGCGGCGCAGGGCAAGGAACGGGAGTCGCGGTTCGATTACGGCGATCTGATCGCGCGGGCGGCGCGGCTGCTGTTCGATCCGGGTGCGGCCTGGGTGCTGTACAAGCTGGATGGCGGGATCGATCACATTCTGCTCGATGAGGTGCAGGATATCGCCCCGGCGCAATGGGGGGTGATCGATGCGATCGCGGCGGAGTTTTTCGCGGGGATCGGCGCGAAGCCAGAAGTGACGCGGACGATTTTCGCGGTGGGGGACCGGAAACAGTCGATCTACTCGTTCCAGGGGGCGGATCTGGCGAGTTTCGATGCGTGGCGGGCGGGGATCGGCGCACGGGTGCGGCAGTCCGGCGCGCGGTGGCATGAGGGCACGTTGGCGACCTCGTTCCGCTCGACCGCGCCGGTGCTGGCTCTGGTGGATTGTGTGTTCGAGGGCGTGGCGCGGGATGGGGTGGTGATGCCGGGGGAGGCGCTGGCGCATGGGGTGAGCCGGGTGGGCCAGGCGGGGTCGGTCGCGCTTTGGCCGATGACGGAGCCCGATCCGGAGCCGGAGTTGGAGCCCTGGGCGGCGGCGGCGGACTACGCGCGGCAGGATTCCGCGCGGCGGCGGCTGGCGGAGGAGCTGGCGAAGTGGATTGCGGCGAATATCGGGACATTGCGGCTCGACTCGCGCGGGCGGGCGTTGCAGGCGGGGGATGTGCTGATCCTGGTGCGCAGCCGCAACGAGTTCGGGCCGGCGCTGACACGGGCACTGAAGGATGCGGGGGTGGCGGTGGCCGGGTTGGACCGGATGGTGCTGACCGAGACGCGGGCGGTGGCCGATTTGCTGGCGCTGGCCCAGGCGGTGCTGCTGCCGGAGGATGATGTCGCGGTGGCGACGGTGCTGGCCAGCCCGCTCGGCGGGTTGAGCGACGATGAGTTGATGGAGCTGGCGATCGGGCGTTCGGGTACTCTGCGGGATGCGCTGTTCGCCCGGACCGATGAGCGTGCGGCGTATCGGGCGGCGCGGGATTTTTTCGCTGCCGTGCAGGCGCGGGCGGATTTCGTCTCGCCCTACCGGCTGTTCGCCGAGGTGCTGGGGCCGTTGGGCGGGCGGGCGCGGCTGCTGGCGCGGTTGGGGCCGGAGGCGGCGGAGCCGATCGATGAATTGCTGGCGACCGCGCTGGAATACGGGCAGCGCGAGGCACCGGGGTTGCAGGGGTTTCTGGCCGCCCTTGCGGCGTCCGACGCCGAGATCAAGCGCGAGGCGGAGGCGGCGGGCGATCGGGTTCGGCTGATGACGGTGCATGGCGCGAAAGGCTTGCAGGCGCCGCTGGTGATCCTGCCCGATACGACCGGCATGCCGACCCGGCGCGACACGCTGCATTGGCTGGCAGCACCGCAGAGCGATGTGCGTGTGCCGGTGTTCAGCCCGCGCGCGGATCTGCGCTGCGAGGCGGTGCGCGAGGCGATCGCCGTCGCGAAGGATGCGATGATCGAGGAATATAACCGGCTGCTCTATGTCGCGCTGACCAGGGCGGAGGATCATCTGATCGTCTGCGGCGCGGCACCGCGAAAGGCGTTGCCGGAGAGTTGCTGGTACGAGGCGGTGCGGGGGGCGTTCGGGCGGTTGGTTGGCGTGGTTGCTGATGAGGCCGGGATGGTGCTGGCGTGTGCGCAGACGGCGCCGCCCGATCGGGTCGGGCTTCAGGCGGCGGCGGTGGTTGCCCCCCTGCCCCGCTGGATCGGGCCGGACTCCGGATGGGTGGCGGTGCCGCCGCCGGAACCGGTGGACCGGATCGATCGGCTGGTGCCGAGCCGGAGTGCCGAGGGTGAGGCGCGCGGGCTGGCGGCGGCCTCGCCGCGCTCGGGCGAGCGCGCGGCGGCGCGGGCGGCAGCGATGGCGCGGGGGCGGTTGATCCATGCGCTGTTGCAGCATCTGCCCGATGTGGCGGAAGATGAGCGGCGGGTTCGGGCGATGGCTTATGTGGCGCAGGGCGGGCATGGGCTGGATCGGGCGGCGCAAAACGAGATCGTCGAAGCGGTGATGCGGGTGCTGGACCATCCCGATCTGGAAGCACTTTTCGGGCCGGGCAGCCGGGCCGAGGCGCCGATTGCCGGGGTGATCCATGGCGTCGAGATCGGCGGGCTGATCGACCGGCTGGTGGTGCGGCCGGACCGGATCGTGATCGCCGATTACAAGACCGATCGGCAGCCGCCTGATGAGGCGGGCGCGATCCCCCTGCCCTATCTGGCGCAATTGGGGGCATATGCGGCGGTGCTCGGCGCGATTTATCCGGGGCGGGCGGTGGATACGTTGCTGGTGTGGACCGCGACGGGGGCGGTGATGCCGGTGCCCGGTTCATTGCTCGCGCGTCATGCGCCAAAGCCGCATCTGCCATCGTCGGCTTGATCCGCCGGGCGATCCACGCCATTGTTTTACGGAAGATAACAGGAGTTTCAATCATGAGCGCCGTGACAAAACCCGTGACCGATGCCGAGTTTTCGATTTCCGTGCTGGAATCGAAAGAGCCCGTGCTGGTTGATTTCTGGGCCGAATGGTGCGGCCCGTGCCGCGTGATCGCGCCGGCGCTGGAAGAGCTGGGCGGTGAATATGCCGGCAAGCTTGCCATCGCCAAGGTGAATATCGACGAGAACCCGATGACGCCGACCAAGTTCGGCGTGCGCGGCATTCCCACGCTGATCCTGTTCAAGGACGGCAAGCCGGCGGCGACCCATGTGGGCGCGGCGCCGAAGAGCGTGCTGAAGGCGTTCATCGACAAAAATCTCTGATGCCATCCGACGACCCGGAATCGCCGCCGCCAACCCACCCGATGATCCGCGCCATCGCCATGCCGTCCGACGCCAATGCCAATGGCGATATTTTCGGCGGCTGGCTGATGTCGCAGATGGATCTGGGCGGCTCGAACCTCGCCGGGCGGATCGCGCATGGACGGATCGCGACGGTGGCGGTGGATGCGATGAGCTTCATCCGGCCGGTGAAGATCGGCGATGAGGTGAGTGTGTATGCCGACCTGGTTTCGGTCGGGCGAAGCTCGATCAAGGTGAATGTCGAGGCGTGGCGGCGGGCGCGGGACTCCGCCAGCGAGCGGCGGGTGACCAAGGCCGTGTTCACCTTCGTCGCGATCGACAGCGAGGGTCGGCCACGACCGATCGCGGCGGGGTCAGGCGACCTCCGATAGCGGTTTGGCCACCTCTTCCAGCGTTGCCCGGCGGCATGTCGGGTCTCTTATGGCTGGTCTCAAGGCCGGATGGAAAAGGAAGGGTGAAGGCAAGGGTGGACTTCTTTTTTTGAAAAAAGAAGCAAAAAAACTTTGATCCTCTGGGACCGTGCCGTTGAAAACGCCGGTGCCCCAGATCAAAAAAGTTTTTTGCTTCTTTTTTACAAAAAAGAAGCCTTACTTACTTGGCTTGTTGCCTATTCGTGACATTCCCATGACAGTTTCTTGAAGCTTCCATGAAACCACGCTCCGGCGCTTGTGTTCCCGATTGCTTACGGTTCGTCCATCTGGTTTGTGCGGCGCAAGCGACGAACCGTAACAGGCGGTAACAGGCACATCGAAGGAGACACGACGTGGCACATCATGCGCACGCGAGACATCATGGAAAACGCACGGCATTTGCCGTTCTGCTGCTGTCGGGGACGGCGCTGGCGCCGGTTGTGGCGCGCGCGCAGGCGGTGAATGCGGGCACGGTGAGTGCGAGCGGCACGGCGGCGCTGCCGGGGGCGACACCGGCGCCGACGCAGAAGAAAATCTTCAAATCAGGCCAGACGGTTCGGGTTTTGAACAAAGACCTGATCGATCAGGCCGGTCCGGTCGGTGGCGCCGCCCGCGCGCTGAGTTATGCGCCCGGCGTGAATATCAACACCTATGGCAATACTGGTTCGACCAAGGCGACCATCACGCTCAACGGCGTCACGCAGGGTTGGGGTGGCTATGCGGGCTACACCCAGGATGGCGCGATCGCGGTGACGTTCGATGGCGTGCCGATTGCCGACGCGGTGACCGGTCTATGGCAGGCACCGACGATTCCGCAGAACGGGCTGATCCAGAATACCAACGTCATCTATGGACCGGGTAATCCGGTCGATCGCTGGTACAATAACATCGCCGGTGAGTTCGCGTTTACGCCGATCCAGCCGACCGACAAGCCCGGCGCGGATCTGCACCTCACCTACGGCAGCGATCAGGAAGAAAATATCGATTTCGACGTGCGATCCGGCCTGTATCACGGCTGGTCCACCGTGCTGGCTGGCGGGTTGGGGCAAGGCAATTCGTTCCGCACCGCATCCGATGGTTTCCAGAACCCAAGCCGCAACTATGCTTTCTATGGCAAGACGATCAAAACCTTCGCCTCCGGCAGTTTCGAGCTTGGCGCCTATATCGCCCAGAGCCGTGGCTACCGCGCCCAGGTCATCCCGTTCTCACCGGTCGCCGGGGTCACGACCAACGGATTGGCGAACGGACCGCTCTATAGCCAGCCCACGTCGGGCTATTACAGCACCCTGCCCTATAGCAGCTACAACAAGTTCGACGGTAACCAGCTCTATATGGTTTATGGTCGCGAAAATATCGCGCTCGACGATACCACGACCTTGCATAACCTGACGTATTTCACCCGGATCGACCGGCTGCATTCACGGCTGAACGATGTCTATAATCTCGGGGCGCAGCAGGACGAGCACAACAACCCCTACACCTACTCGTTCGGCGACAAACTCGACGCCACCGTGAAACTACCGTTCAACACGGTCGATGTCGGCGGTTATTACATCTACAGCCAGTACAACTCGCGCAACAATTTCTACAACCCGGCCGCGCCCTATTTCGGCAATCCTGATGTAATCAACGCCGGCGGCAAAACACGATCGAGCTATTTCGACCAGAATAATTTTGCCGCCTTCATCCAGGACGATATCAACCCGATTTCGATGCTGCACATCACGCCGGGGCTGCGGGTCGAGCAGTTTATGGTCAACTATTCACCCGAAACCCTGCAGGATTTCACCCTCGCTCCGGGTGCGGCGGGCAATTTCAAAAACCAGAGCGGCGGGCCGGCTGATCATCAGACGCGCACCGGGCTGGAACCCTCGATTGCCGCAAATTTGCAGGTGCTGCCGTGGCTCGCGCTTTACGGTTCATACAGCGAAGAGTGGAAATCACCGGAACTTGGCGGCGGCGGCGGATTTTTCCAAAAAGTGCCGGGTCAGGATTATCAGCTCGAACTCGGCCAGGAGTTCCAGGCCGGGTTCAAGGCACATATCGACCACGCGGGTTTCCTCAACCGCCTGCTGATCGGCGCCAATTACTATCATCTGCGCTACGCCAAACAATCGATCCCGATCACCAATGCGGCGGGTAATACGGTGATTGCAAGCGGCACGTCGGAATACAGTGGCGTCAACATGTTCCTTGATGATAACTTACTCTATAATTTGCATTTGACGGCGAACGCCAATGTCGAGAGTGCAAAATACACCAGCTATAACGTCAACGGCACCGATTACAGCGGTTCGCCGGTGTCCTATGTGCCGAACCTGCTGCTCAACCTCGGTGCCTATTACAACATCCCGGTCGGTGAAGCGCTGGTCGTACCGAAAGCCTGGTTCCAGTACACCGGCACGCAATCGATCTTCGATGATATCACCAGTGCACCGTCACGCCAGAAAATGGGCGGGTTCGGCGTGTTCAACCTGTCGGTGAAATACGCGACGCCGATCAAAGTTCCCTACGCTGGCACGAAGAAGATCGATTTCACTTTGACCGCGCTGAACGTGCTCGATCGGCGCTACCACTCGTATTCGGTGATTTCGGCGGGCGGCTATTTCGGCGGCACACCGGGGTATTTGATGGGCTATCCGGGAGCGCCGCTGGCGGTGTTCGGAACGGTTGGGATCCATTTCTGAGCGCTGATCTCAACTGTCATTGATCCTTCACACTCGCGCGGCGCAGCATCGGGTAGGACTGCGCCGCGTCTGTAACCGCCGGAGACAGCGACCGTGACCCTTGCCTATATCATTCACCTCGCGAATTATTCCGACGGTGTGCTCTATGTTCTGGCCGTGCTGTTCCTGATCGCGATTGCCGTGATTCTTGACCGGATCTGGTATCTGCGCCGGGCCATTCTGCGGGGCGGCACGATCGTTGCGCGCATGGCGCGGATGGGTCAGTTGTCGGTCGATGATATCGCGCAGATGCGCGATTTCGCCGGGCGACAGGCGGAGGCCGTGCTGCTCGATACCGCCCTGCATCATATTGCCGATGCCGATCCGACCGCGATGGGCAACCGGATGGATGAGGCGATCATGCTGGTCGCCCCACGGCTGGATCAGCGGCTGTGGATTCTCGATACGATCGTGACGCTGGCGCCGCTGCTCGGGCTGTTCGGCACGATCATCGGCATGTTCCACGCGTTTTCGGTGCTGGCGACGCCGGGTCATGCACCGGCCGAAGTGACCGGTGGCGTGGCGGATGCGCTGGTGGCGACCGCGTTCGGCATTCTGATCGCGATGCTCGGGCTTTCGGCATTCAACCTGTTGCAGAACCAGGTGCGGCTGATTTTGCACCAATTGGAGACGATCAAGACCATGGTGCTCAACCGGACCGATGGCGCCTTGCTGGTGCCGATGGTGCGGACCGGTGGCGCGATGCGCGCGGCGGCGGAATAGAGCGATGAAGCTGCGCTATTTCGAGGCCCGCAAGGCGCGGGTCGAGATTATTCCGATGATCGACGTGATGCTGTTCCTTCTGGTGTTCTTTATCATCGTGACATTGCAGATGATTCCGGATGCGGGGGTTTCGCTGCAATTACCCACCTCGAGCCAGACGCAGCATCTCAAGCATCCGAAATTCACCGTGAATATTCTCAAGGACGGCACGGTGAAGGTGAAGGACAAGGTGTTGAGCCCGGCGCAACTGACCGCATTATTCCAGAGCGATGGCGATACCGCGAAGACGCAGGTGACGATTGCGGCCTCGAGACATGTCGCGTTCCAGCATTTCATCACGGTGATGGATGCGGCGCGCAAGGCCGGCGTCAGCGATATCGGGATTGCCGCGCAACCCGTGGCGGCGGCACCCTGATGTCGGGCATGGAGGCAACCGGGCGGGATGTGCCGCCTTATCACGAGCCGGATCGGTTCGGCGTCGCGCTGGTCGCGGCGTTGCTGCTGGAGGCGGCGACGGCCCTGGTGTTCGTGCATTTTGCCAACCAGGTCGGGCCGGTCGCCAACCATCAGCCCCGCATCATGAAAATCCAGATGCTGGCGCCGCCGCCCAAGCCCAAACCGCTGCCCCCGCCGCCCAAACCGATGCCGCCGCCGCCAAAGCCGTTGCCGCCACCGCCTCTGCCGGTCGCACCGCCCAAGCCGCTACCGCCGCCGCCGCCGAAACCGGCGCCGCGCCCGGTTTCCCGCCCGATCCCCCGACCGAAACCGGTCAAGCCCGCGCCGCATATCGTGCAGCCTCGGCCGCAACCGCCGCCGCCACCGGCACCGCCTGTGGTGTCCGCCGCCGAGGTCGAGAGTGCGACCGCGCGTTATGCCGCCCTGGTTCATTCATCGGTGCAGGCGGATCTGCGGGTGCCGGAAATGGTGACGATGATGCATCTGCGCGGGGTGACCACGGTGTCGATCGAGATTGCGCCGAGCGGTGCGTTGCTGGGGGTTTCGGTGCTGCGCTCATCCGGCGCGCCGCCGATCGACCGGGCGGCGCTGGCTTCGGTCCGGGCGACGCGGTTTCCACCGTTCACCGGCAAGATGCCGCATCACCCGATCGAATTCACCTTGCAGGTCAAGCTGCGCGGCAGCTGAACCGCGGCATCAATCGCCGCACCGATCATGATCAGCGCCGGTGCGGCGAGGTCTTCCGCCGCCAGACCATCGGCGAGGTCGATCAGCCGCGCGCCGCGCCGGGTTTCGTCCGGCCGGCTGGCGTTCATCACCACCATGCTCGCGGTTGCGGGATCGAGCCCGGCCTCGATCAGCCGGTCGGCGATCATGCTGGCATGCCGCGCGCCCATGTAGAACACGATGGTGCCGCCCAGCCGCGCCAGCGCCGCCCAATCCTGCGGCGGCAGCGTGCCGTCACTGCCATGGCCGGTGATGAAAATCACGCTGCGCGCCACCTCGCGCGACGTCAACGACAATTGCACCGAGGCGGCCGCCGCCGTCGCCGCGGTGACGCCGGGGATGATCTCGACCCCGATACCCGCCGCCCGCAGCGCCGCAATCTCCTCATTGGCGCGGCCGAAAATCATCGGATCGCCGCCCTTCAACCGCACCACACGCGCGCCTTTGCGGGCCTCGGCCACCAGTAGATCGCAGATCTCGTGCTGCTTCATCGCGTGCCGGCCGCAGCGCTTGCCGACATCGATCAACCCGCCGCTCGCCGACGCCCGCCGCGCCAGGGCCAGAATCCGGGGATCGACCAGCGCATCATGCAGCACGACATCGGCGGCCTCGATCGCGCGCAGCGCCTTGAGCGTCAGCAGCTCCGGATCACCCGGGCCGGCTCCGGCCAGCACCACGGGATGGATGATCGACCTATTCGGCGGCGACGAGTTCATGACGCAACAATCCCTTCAATTCCGAAACGCACGACCCGCAGCCGGTGCCGGCCAGGGTGGCCACCCCGATCGCCTCGACACTGGTCAGCCGCCCGGACGCGATCGCGGCGCGGATCGCCGGCTCGCTCACCTGATGACACACGCAGACCACGCGGCCCGCCGGGGCGGCGCGCGCGGCCCCCAACCCGATCAGCAATCGCCCGGCATCCGGCGCTGGCCAGGTCTCGGCGAACAACGCTTCCAGCGCTTCGACATGCGGCAACGCTGCCCGATCCCGCGCGATATGCAGCAGCAATTGTACCATGCTGCCCTTCAGCACCGCCAGCCGGAATACGCCGCGCTTGATATCGGCATAATCCAGACTTTCCAGCGCTTCGGGCAGATCGAGCAGCGCGCCCGCCACCGCCCTGCCGGTTGATCCAAGGGCCAGCGGTGACGTGCCGGTGAACCGCAATTGCATCAACCCGCCGGCGCGCGGCGTGCGCGACCAGAACCCCGCCTGCGCTGTGTTGACCCGCGCGGTCAGCGCCGCCCGGCCGAGCGCGATGCCATGCCAGCGCGCCTCGACTTTGCGCAGCCGCGCCTTGCCATGTTTATAGGCCGGCTCGCCCGAAATCGGGTCGCAAATGCTGCCGATCAGCTGATTGACGGTCCCAGCACTGCCCTGCCCCTCGGTCCAATGCATCGCGGCGAAGGCCGAGCCGCGACGCTGCGCCGGTTCCACCACCGCCGGCAGGGTGATGGTGCCGTGATTGCTGGTCACCGCGACCAGATCGCCATCGGCGATGTCGAACGCGGTCGCATCCTCCGGCGCGATTTCCAATGCAGCGAACGCGCGATGCGCCATCAATTCCGGCACAGACCCGGTTCGCGTCATGCTGTGCCACTGATCGCGCAACCGCCCGGTATTGATCGTGACGAACGGCGTTGCCTCGCTCTCGACCTTTGGTGCCACGGTCGGCACGAACCGCGCCCGGCGATCCGTGGTGCTGAACCGCCCGTCCCCGAACAAGCGATGATCACCCTGGGTGATCGGCCAGTGCAGCGGGCGCAGCGCATCGTAATCCTCGTCCGGCATCGCGGCCAGCGGTGCGAGATTGAATACTCGCTCGCCCGCGTTCTCGAACGCCGAGAGTGCGGCGTGCTCGCGAAAAACACTCGCTGCATTGGCGAAATCGAACGCTGCCCCATGCCCCAGCCGCCGCCCCAACTCGGCGAACATCCACCAATCCGGTTTCGCCTCGCCCGGTGCGGGGCGAAACGCGCGCTGACGCGAGATCATCCGTTCGGAATTGGTCCCCGTGCCGTCCTTCTCGGACCATCCGGCCGCCGGCAGCACGATATGCGCGCGCGCCGTGGTCGCGGTCGCCCAGCAATCCGCCGCCACCACGGTCGGGCAGCGCGCCAGCGCCTCGCGCACATGGTTGCTGCGCGGCAACGATTCCGCCGGATTGGTGGCCGCGATCCACAGCGCCTTGATCCGCCCGTCATGCACCGCATCGAACAGATCGACCGCCTTCAGCCCCGGTCGGGTCGCCAGCCGGGGCGCGTTCCAGAACCGCGCCAGCAGCGCGTGATGCGCCGGGTCGTCGAAGCGCAGATGCGCGGCAAGCTGATTGGCCAGGCCGCCGACCTCGCGCCCGCCCATCGCGTTCGGCTGACCGGTCAATGAAAACGGGCACGCGCCCGGCTTGCCGATCCGCCCGGTCGCCAGATGCAGATTGATGATCGCGCTGATCGTGTCGGTCGCGATCGCCGATTGATTGACCCCTTGCGAAAACGCCGTGATCAGCCGCGGCGCGCCCACCACCAGATCGGCCAGTGCGGCGAATATATTTTCATCGAGGCCATGATGCGCACCCCGCGCCGCTGCCAGCGCAGCATCGAACCCGGTGGTGTGCGCGCGGATGAACGCATGGTCCAACACGCCGCGCTCGGCACACACCACGAGCAGTGCGGCAAATAACGCCAGATCCCCGCCTGGTGGGACCGGCACATGCAGATCGGCCAATTCCGCGGTGGCGCTCCGGCGCGGATCGATCACCACGATCCGCGTGCCCCGCGCCTCGCGCGCCCGCAACGCCCGCTGGAACAATATCGGATGGCACCAGGCCGCGTTCGACCCGGTGAACAGGATCACATCCGCCTGGTCGAAATCGTCGTACACGCCGGGCACCAGATCCTCGCCGAACGCGCGGATATGCGCCGCCACCGGCGAGGCCATGCACAGGCGCGAATTGGTATCGATATTGCCGCTGCCGATGAAGCCTTTCATCAATTTATTGGCGACGTAGTAATCCTCGGTCAGAAACTGCCCCGAGACATAAAACGCCACCGACTCCGGCCCATGCTCGGCAATCGCCGCACCGAACCGCGCCGCCGCGAGATCGAGCGCCTCGGCCCAACTCGCATCGCACCCGCCGATGCTCGGCCTGACCAGCCGATCCCGATCATCGAGCGTCAACCCCAAAGTCGCGCCCTTGACGCACAGCCGCCCCCGATTGGCCGGATGCTGCGCATCCCCCACCAACCCATTTGGCCCTGCGATCAAGCCACACCCGACCCCGCAATACGGACAGGTGGTGTTCATGAAGCGTCCGCGATCGGGCCAGTGACATCGAGTTGCACCCGATCTCCCTCGACCCGCACCCGGAACCGCGCGATGCAGGGCACATCCTCGCCCTCCGCCGCTCCGGTTTGCAGCGAAAACACCCAGCCATGCAGCGGGCAGGTCACCCCATGGCCATGCACGATACCCTGGCTGATCGGCCCGCCCCGATGCGGGCAGGAATCGCGCAGCGCGAACACCGTGTCATCCCCGGTGCGAAACACCGCGATATTACCCTGCGCGGTCGCCACCGTGCGCGCCCCGCGCAGGGGAATTTCATCAAGGGAAGCGATATCGATATAGGCCGCTTCGGCCATCATGCCGTCCATCATACCAACTCCGCGACATGCCGGTACTGCGCCGGTTCCGGCCCGGTCGATTGTTCCGCCCACGGATCGAATTGCGCGAAGGTCTGCGCATGATGAAACCGCGCCGCCAAGGCCTGCCGCCCCTCATGATCCTCGACCACGCGCTGGCGCACGTATTCGATGCCGACCCGCTCGATCCACGGCGCGGTCCGCTCCAGATACCGCGCCTCCTCGCGATAGACCTGCATGAACGCGGCACAATATTCGATCACCTCGGCATCGGTGGTCACCTTGCACAGCGCATCGGTGCCGCGCAGCTTGATGCCGCCATTGCCCCCCACCATCAGATCCCACCCGGCCTCGGTCGCGATCACGCCGAAATCCTTGATCGTCGATTCCGCGCAATTCCGCGGGCAGCCCGAAACCGCCATCTTGAACTTGTGCGGCGACCACGACCCCCAGGACATCCGTTCGAGCGCCACGCCCATCGCGGTCGAGTTCTGCGTGCCGAACCGGCACCATTCCGAACCGACGCAGGTCTTCACCGTGCGCAGCGCCTTGCCATAGGCATGGCCCGACACCAGCCCCGCCGCGTTCAAATCCCGCCACACCGCGGTCAGATCCTCGCGCTTCACCCCGAGCATGTCGATCCGCTGGCCCCCGGTGATCTTCACCTCCGGGATCTCGTATTTATCGACCACATCGGCAATCGCCCGCAATTCGCGCGAATTGGTCAACCCGCCCCACATCCGCGGCACCACCGAGAAGGTCCCGTCCTTCTGAATATTGGCGTGCATCCGCTCATTGACGAAGCGTGACTGCGAATCATCAATATACTCGCCCGGCCACGCGCAGATCAGATAATAATTCAGCGCCGGCCGGCACGAGGCGCAACCATCCGGCGTGTGCCACTCGAGCGCCTGCATCACCGCCGGAATCGACTTCAACGCACCACCCACGATGCGCCGCCGCACCTCGTCATGCGGCAGGTCCGTGCATTTGCACATCGGCTTCACCGCGGCCGGCGCATACGACTCCCCCAGCGTGGTCCGCAACAGCGCCTCGACCAACCCGGTGCACGACCCGCACGAGGACGACGCCTTGGTCTTCGCCCTGACATCCTCGATCGTCGCCAGCCCGAACTCATTGATCGAGGCGACGATCTTGCCCTTGCACACGCCGTTGCAGCCGCAAATCTCGGCATTGTCCGGCATCGCCAGCACCGCGCCATCGGGATCGACCGGACCATCCCCCACCGGCCCGAAAATCAGCGTGTCGCGAAACGCCTCGACATCCGCTGCATCCTTCATCAGCTGGAAATGCCACGCCGCATCCCGCGCATCACCGATGCACACCATCCCCACGATGCGGTTCTCCCGCAGCACCAGGCGCTTATAAATCCCCCGCGCCGCATCGCGCAGCACGATATCATCGGTGGTCGCATCGCCCATGAACGCGCCGGCCGAAACCATATCGACGCCCGACACTTTCAACCGCGTCACGCTCGCAACCGGCGTGAACCCGGCGCCTTGCGACCCGACCATCGCCCGCGCCGCAACCTTCGCCATCTCCCAGATCGGCGCGACCAGCCCGAACACCTGCCCGTTATGCTCGACACACTCCCCGATCGCGAAAATCTCGGGATCGGAGGTGCGCATCCAGTCATCCACCTTCACGCCGCGATTGCAATCGAGCCCCACCGCCCGCGCGAGCCCCGCGTTCGGCCGAATGCCCACCGCCATCACCACCAACTCGGTCGGAATTTCGGTGCCGTCCTTCAGCCGCACCGCGCTGACCCGCTCATCGCCCTCGAACGCCGCCGTCTCGGTCGCGGTCAAAATCGTCATGCCGCGCTTGGATAACGCCAATTCGAGCAGATGCGCCGCCGATTGATCGAGCTGGCGCTCCATCAGCGTCGGCATCAAATGAATCACGGTCACGTCCGCCCCGCGCAGATTGAGCCCGTGCGCCGCTTCCAGCCCGAGCAACCCGCCGCCGATCACCACCACCTTGGTGCCCTGCCTGACCACCGCGAGCATGTCCTCGACATCGGCAACGGTGCGGAACGTCAGCACCCCCGCCTTGTCCGCCCCGGGGATCGGCAGCACGAACGGGTTGGACCCGGTCGCGAGCAGCAGCATGTCATAGGGCACCTCGCTGCCCTTCGCCCCGCGCACCACGCGCGCCTTGCGATCGATCCACTCGACATGCTCGCCCGCGATCAGCCGGATATGATTGGCCTCGTACCAGTCATAATCGTTGAGCACGATGTCGGCGAAGCTCTTGCCGCCGGCCAGCAGCGGCGAGAGCATGATCCGATCGTAATTCGGCTGCGGCTCGCCGCCGAACACCGTGATCTCGAAATACCCGGGTGCCAGCGCGAGAATTTCCTCGACCGTGCGCATCCCCGCCATGCCGTTGCCGATCACCACAAGCCGCGGCCGGGGCAAGTTCATACCATCCATCATATTAACTTTCCGTTAGTCTGTTCAGATCAAACGCGAAACGTCGCACCCTCGACCGTACCGGAACTGGTGAAATCGGCGCGCCAGCGGTGCTTCACGATCGAGAGCCCGCCGAAGGCGAGCAAGGCGAGGCCGGCAAAAATCAGAAACCCCGCGCCGTACGATCCGGTCAGCTGTTTCGACAATCCGAGGCTCGACGCCAGATAGAAACCGCCGATGCCGCCGGCCATGCCGACAAACCCGGTCGCCGTGCCGATCTCCCGGCCGAACCGGATCGGGATCAGCTGAAACACCGCGCCATCACCCATGCCGAACGCCGCCATCACCACCAGGAACACCGCAAGCGCCGGCCAGAACGAACCGATGCCGGTGCTGAGCACGATCAACGCCGCCGCCGCCAGCAGATAGAGCGCACCCAACACCTTGATGCCGCCGAGCCGATCGGCCAGATAGCCGCCGAATGGGCGGATCGTACCACCGACGAACGCACAAGCAGCGGTGGCGAACCCGGCATGTACCGCCGACAGGCCATAAACGGTGTGGAAATAGAGCGTCAGCGCCGCCGAAAGACCGACGAAGCCGCCGAAGGTCACGCCGTAGAACGCCATGAACCACCAGGTGTCGGCCAGTTTCAGCACTTTGAAATAGCGCGCGACCGGCTGCGGAAACTTATAGTTCGGCGGATTTTTCGCCATCAGCGCGAACACGATCACCGTCGCGATCATCAGGCCAGAAGCCACGCCGAACACGCCGCCAAGCCCGATCGCGAGCGCGAGCGAGGGTGCGGCCAGCGCCGTCATCACCGTGCCGATGTTACCCGCACCGGCCACACCCATCGCGGTGCCTTGATGCTCGGGCGGATACCAGCGCGAGGCCAGCGGCAACGCCACCGCGAAGGAAGCGCCGCCCAACCCCAGAATCACCCCGATCGCGAGGACCTCGCCATAGGAGGTAATGCCCTGAAAGGCGGCGAAGCCCAGACCCGCGATGACGATGATCTGCGCCACGATCGCGGTGGCGCGCGCGCCGAACTGATCGACGGCAAAACCCGCCGGAATCCGCAGCAAGGCGCCGGAGAGCACGGGCAGCGCAATCATCATGCCCTTCTGCGCCGGGCTCAGATGCAACACCGCGCCGATTTGCACCGCCAAGGGTCCGAGCAGAACCCAGATCATGAAACTCATGTCGAAATACAGGAAAGCGGCGAACAAGGTCGGCCAGTGGCCGGATTTCAGAAATGATTTGTCACGCGATAAGCTCATTGTCGCACTCCTGTGGACCTCTGGTCCACAAAACGGCCGTCGTTGGCGCGCGATTCTGGGCGGAGGAACTTGCGTTCCGTTTGACCGCTACTACCGTCCTTGGCAGCGGCGGGACACGTCCCCGTGTTCTCCGCAATGAGCAAGAATGATGCCAATGGTGATTTCGATGAAAATCAAACCATTTTAATCGTTTTATCAATATGAACGGTAGATTTTACTCATATTTTGCATAATTTTTGATCTTTTGCCTAAAATAAATCCGACGCTGGCAAGAGGAGGTTATGGCATTCCGTCACCACCGTCGCGGATGCGGTTCCGGCCAGATGGCCCGCGCGCCGCATCCGCTCGATCGTCCACGCCACATCGGCGCGGTGCGGCAGCAAGGCTGCGCCGGTCATGAACACCGGGTTGCCGGCACGTGTCTGCAACGCATCGGCAAGCGCTGCCGCCGGCAGGTCGAGGTTGTGCGGCTGGGCCAGCAGGGTTGCGAGATCGGCGCGATGCTCGCTCAGGCGGCAGAGGGCGGTGGCGGCGCCGATGGCTTCACGCAGCGCGGCGGCAAGTTCAGGTCGCGGATCGGCGATCTCAGCGCGCAATACCAGTAATTTTTCCGGATGCCCGGGCGCGATCGCGGCGGAGGTCGCCACGATCATGCCCACGCGATCAGCCATCGCCAGGGCGCCCCAGGGTGCGCCGACGCAGAACCCCGCGATCGCCCCCGTCTCGAGCGCGGCGGCCATCGCCGCTGGCGGCAACGTCACGATGGCGAGGTCGTTCGCCGCCACACCCTGCGCCTCCAGCCAGTCCCGCAGGAGCAGATCATGATTGGAATAGGCATGAACCACGGCGAATCGCGGCGGCTCGTCATACAACGCGAGGGCGGCGGCGAGGTTGGCGGCCCGTGCCAGATCGGGGGCGAGGACGATCGCGTTGCCGTCACGGCTGATCGTCGCCGCCAGTCGCAACGCGGTGACGCGGCCGCGCAGGCCGAGTGTCATCGCCACGGCCAGCGGGCCGAGAATGATGGCGCCATCGAGAAGGCCATAGGCCAGCTTGTCGGCGATATTCGCCCAGGATGGTTCGATCGCGATGGTGACATCGAGCCCGGCATCGGCGAAGAAACCATAGTCGCGGGCAATGATCACCGGCGCGCAATCAAGCAGACGCAGGATGCCGATGCGCAATTTATGGGCGATCATACGGCGGACTCTCCGGTATCGCCGCGATCCGCGTCGCGCAATATCGCGCGGGCGACCTCGGGCAGACGCATCTGGCGTTCCATCGCACGGCGCTGCAGGAAGCGGTGAGCGGACGGTTCGGTCATTTTATCGCGTTGCATCAGCAATCGCTTGGCGCCATCGATCAACCGCCGATCGGATAGTTCGGCCTCCGCCACGGCCAGACGGGTTTCGCGCAGATTGGCGTGGCGATACAGCGCGATGGCGCTGCGCAGGATTGGTTTGATGTCGGTGATCGCGGCGGCGTTGACGAGATAAGACACGACCCCGGCACTGATCGCCTCCTCCATGAACACCGGATCATCCTCGTCGACGAACAGCATCACCGGTGTGCGCTGCGCGGTAACGCTGCGGAGTTGCTCAAGACTGTCGCGGTCCGGCCGCGCCATATCGACGATTACGATGTCCGGTCGTTCGGTCGCGACAATGTCGGCCAGGTTTTGCCGCGGTGGTGCGATCCTGATGCGTCCGGCGCCGGTCTGCGCGGCCAGACGCGCGGCGAGGGCCTCGGCGCGCGCGGGGTCGGTATCGGCGATCAGAATATCCACCCCCGCTGTCATGCAAGATGGCTGCCAATCGGGGCCGGCGCGCCGATCAAGCCTCGATCTCAGAAATGCCGCTCGAATACCTTGATGACGTCGCCAGGCGCGATCAGGGCCGCCGCCGGTGCGCGATACTCGCGCGACACGCCATTGGTGACCCGGATGACGCCGACGGTTGATTCCACCGCGCGATAGGTGAAGCCGTCGGCAATCGAAACCGCCGTCAGGACCGTCATGCCCGGCTCGAACGCATATTGCCCCGGTTTGTTGACCTCACCAAGGATCGAGAACGGGCGGTATTTGCGAATTTCGACCGCGACATTCGGGTGGCGCAGAATGCCGCGCGTCTGCAATCCGGCGGCAATCGCATGCGCCAGCCCGGTTGCGGTGAGGCCGGCGGCGCGCACCGGGCCGAGCAGCGGAATATCGATCATGCCCGAATCGCCGACGCTGTAATCGGCGCTGAGTTGCTTCTGATCGAACACAACGAGGCGCACCTGATCGCCGGTGCCAAGCCGATACCCCTGCGCGGATGCCGGTGGCAGCGGTGGCAGGTCGGTCCAGTTCGCACAACCCGCGAGGGTCGTGAGCCCGATCACGCCGAGGGTGATCGCCAGCAACCGGCGGCGCGAGCGGCGACACGATCGATTCATATTACTCAACTTCCCCAAGATCTCTGCGAATACACAACTTTAGATTGACTTAGTGAAAATTTACGGGAACAATCAACTCACATTTGCTGCATCGCACATTTTGCCGGGGTGAACCATTCCCATGATGCCACCGAGGAGCCCAGGACGTGAGTGATCATGTACCGGCGATCAAATTGGCCGCTGTTGGCCCATCGAGCGCATCGCGGCCGTTCACGGCGCTGTCCTTCGCCGATCCGCTACAGCCGCTGCGCGCCATCAAGCGGCATTGGCGGTTGGTTACGCTCGTCGCGATCGGTCTGCCGGTTTTGACGGCTGCCGGTCTCTCACGGGTGACGCCGACCTATACCGCAACCGGGACGATGCTCTACGCCCCGGTCGATTTCAATCCCAAGCTGTTGCGCGGCGTGCTGGAACCCAGCCAGGTCACCGATACGCTGATGGCCAGCCAGACCGATGTGATCCGGAGCGCTCCGGTGATCGACCGGGTGATCGCGAGACTGCATCTCGCGCAAAGCCCGGTTTTCAATCCGGCACTTGCCAAGCCGCCGGCCTGGCGACGCTGGCTCGGCTTGAAGCCGCGCCACGTCGCCGCCCCCACGCATCATGCCCTGGTCGATGCGGTGCGGGCGGCACTGACCGTCACCATTCCGTCCGGCTCGCAACTGCTGGATGTATCGTTCGACAGCGCCGATCCGAAACTCGCCGCCGCGATCACCAACCTCGCGATGGCAACCTATCTCGACCGGCAGCGCGACGCCGATCTCGCGGTGCTCGATCATGCGCAGTCATGGCTCGCCGCGCGGGCGGCGGCGACGGCGCGATCGGTCGAGACGCTGGACGTGCGCATCGCCGAAGCACGCGCCGCCGCGGGCACCGAACGCGGTACCGGTGCGGCACCGCTGACCAATGAGGAAGCCGGTGAGCTCACCAGCAGCCTCGCGCGGGCGGAGACCGATCTTGCCACGGCGCGGGCGCAGATGCAGGCGAGCGCCGGCACCACGCCGGCCGCTGCAACGGCTGCCGTTGCCGGCAATCTTGCGCCGCTACGCGCCCGCGCGGCGGCGTTGGTCGCGCGGCTCGGCGCCCTTGCCAGCACCGAGGGCCCGAACTATCCCGCGGTGCGGGCGACGAAGCGGGAGCTGGCCGCGCTCCAGGGCCAGATTGCCGATGAAACCGGACGTCAGATCGCAGCGGCCCGCGCCGCCATGATGGCCGATGCCACGCGCGTTGCCACGCTGAAGGCGGCCCTCGGCACGCTGCGCCACCGCACCGCTTCGGAATCGATCCTGGCCGCTCCGCTGGCCAGTCTCGAGGAACAGCGCGCCGCCGAACGCAGCCTGCTGCGCGCCCAGACCGAGCAGATCGGCACGCTGGAGAGCCAAAGCGCCCTGATCCGCCCGGCCGCGCGCATCGTCTCCGTCGCCACCGCGCCTGAGCAGCCGAGCGCGCCGCGCACCGCCATCATCGTCGCGGGCGCCGTTGTGCTCGGCGCCTGCCTCGGTGTTCTCACGGCCCTTGCGGCGGATTTGTTGAACGGCAGCTTCCGCTCTGGCGGCGAGGTTCGATCGGCGCTCGAACTGCCCTGCGTCGCGCTGATCCCTGAGGTGAAGCCACGCGCGCGGCGCGGGCTGAGCCTGCCGGATTACGCGCGCATCCATCCATTTTCGCCCTATAACGAACAGATGCGCGCCCTGCGCACCAGCCTCTGGCTCAACCCCAAGGGGCCGCGTAGCCTTGCCATTACGGCCGCGCGGCCGGGCGAAGGCAAAACCACCCTGGCGGTCAGCCTCGCGGTATCGCTCGCGGCGGGCGGCATGCGTGTCCTGGTGATTGATTGCGATATTCGCCAGTCAAGTTTCGATACTATTTTCGATCTCGGCGGCGCTCCCGGCCTGACCGATCATCTGGCCGGTCGGGTGCGGCTCGATCAGGCGATCCACCCGCAGGCCGATATGCGGCTCGATGTGATGCCCGCCGGCGCGGTGGCGACCGATGCGCTGTCACTGTTCATGTCGCAGCGGTTGCCGAGCCTGATGCTGACACTGCAAGAACGCTACGATCTGGTCATCCTCGATCTGCCGCCGGTGTTTGCCCTGGCCGAGGCGCAGGTTCTGGCCCGCGCCGCCGAGGCGACTCTGCTGTGCATCCGCTGGGCGGATACGCCACGGCGCGTTGTGGGCGCCGCTCTCGCCCTGCTCGATCAGGCCGGCATCCACCTCGCCGGTACCGTATTGACCCGTGTTGATGCCGCGCGCCACGCCAGCGCCGGATTTGCCGATTCAGAACTCTACCATCCCCGCTATGGCGGTTATTTCAGGCTTTGACGCGCGCCCCGTTGGGGACGCGCGCGCGACGTTCGGTGGCGGCGAGACGATTTTGCTCGCCGGGGCCACGCTGCTCATGCTCTGGCCGGCCCTGTACAACGGGTTCCCGCTGATCTTTTCCGATACCGGCACTTATATTTCCCAAGCGATGGAATTCCACCTCGGTTGGGATCGTCCGCCCTTCTACAGTTTTTTCATCCTGTCCCTGGATTGGGGCCGGAGCCTGTGGCCACCGGTGATCGTTCAATGCGCCGCCACCGCCTGGCTGATCCGGCGCACCCAATTGATGATCGCGCCGCAATCCAGCCTGCGCGCGGGTGCGTTGCTGCTGGCACCGCTGGCGGTGCTGACCGCGCTGCCTTGGACCGCCGCTCAGATCATGCCGGATATTTTCACGCCGATGATGGTCCTCGCCTTCACGCTTCTGGTGCTGCTGGGGCGCTGCGCCAGGGGGGAACAAATCGTCTTGATGGCGGTCATCTGCCTCGCGATCATGGTGCATCTGAGCAATCTGCCGATCTATGCCGGATTGTGCCTGACCATGCTGGGGCTGCGCGCAGGCTTCCGGCGGCGGGTGCGCTGGCGGGCGCTGCTGCTGCCCTTCATGCTCGGCATCACGGCGTTGAGCGGCGTTAATCTGATCGCGTCGGGGCGCTTCTCGCCATCCCCCTATGGCGCGACCTTTCTGCTTGCGCGGCTGATCGGCGATGGTCCGGCGCGGACCACCCTGGCGCATGATTGCATGATACGGCACTGGGCGTTGTGCCGCTATCAACCCAATATGCCGCATAGCGCAGACAGTTTTCTCTGGCATGTCGACAGCCCGCTCTATCAGGCGGGCGGACCGGTCAGATTGATCGGTCAGACCAAAGCGATCGTGGCGCGGACGATCGCCACCGAACCGGAAACCGTCCTGGGTGATGCGGGCGTTGATTTTGCGCGGCAATTGATCACCTTCGCGCCAGGCAGTGGATTGCGCCCCTGGTACGCGACGGCCTGGCAGACGATCGAGCGTGATTTCGCGCCCCCGGCGGCTCATGCATTCACCAGCAGCCTACAGGCGCACGGCCGCCTGCGGGTGCCGGGATGGTTGCGGATCATCGCGCAGACCCTGGCGGTTCTGGGCATCGCCGTCACCGCTTGTTTCGTGCTGACGGCTCCTGTCCTGGCGCTGCGGCGGGGCTCGCATCATCCGCGGGTTTCGCTCATCGATGATCGGCTGTTCGGTTTCGGGCTGATCGTGCTGCTGACCCTGCTGGGCAATGCGGCGGTGACCGGCGCCTTGTCAGGTCCGCATGATCGTTATCAGAGCCGGGTGGTCTGGCTCGCGGTGCTGAGCGGTGCGATGGTGCTCAGCCGGCTCTATTCCGTGTGGCGATCGCGACCGATCAGCAAAACCGCATAGAGACTCCACCGGGCAAAACCGAAACGGCGCCGCCAGTCGATCAGATGAGTCGCGCGGTAGCGCATGCCGAAATGCAGATCGATCGCGGCGAGTTGAGCTTCGGTGAAGCTGCCGGCCACCTCGCGCGGCACGGTGTCAAGAAAGCGGCTGACCGCATGCGAACGGGCCATGACGGTTTCATTCCGTCATCCGATCCAGCGCGGGGAAGGCCCGCAGCACCGTGCGTTTAAGCAGGATCGGGCCCATCATGCCGGCCAGCATCAGGGCGCCGAGAAATGCCGGGAAATGATCGCCGTTCCAGGTGGTGATATGGAACAGCAATCCCTTGGCCAGGCCGATGAAAATCGTGTTGAACAGATAGATCATGAGAGAATACCGCCCGATCGTTACCAGAGTACGATCCGAGGATAGCCACGAACTTCTTACCAAGGAATGAAGCGCCGGCATTGCGATGATGCCGAACACAAGCAATCGAAGATCGAACGGCCAGTCTCGACCCTCCAATGCGATCAGAACGAAGCCGCTCGCGAACACGCCGAGCAGTGGCCAGCGCCAGCGATCGATCCAGACTGTCCAACGCGCGCCCAGCGCCCCGGCGGCGATGCCGAGACCGAAGAACAGCCCATAGCGGCAGATGTCGGCCAGGTAGAGCCGCCACGGCGGCGTCGCGAATTCAAGAGCCACAAACACCAGCAGCAGCAGAGTCAATCGCCCGCGCAGCAACCAGATCAGCACCGGGGTCAGAAGGCTGAGCGCGAACAGCACCGCCAGATACCATAACGAATAGGCCGGGCTGCGCGAGGGAAACCAGATCAGATCGACCAAACCGGAGACAAGGCTGCGAGGAGCATTGTCGACGAACATGAAATGACTGGCCAGAAGCTTGCCGGCGATGATCACCATACCCATCACCGCGAACGGCAGGAGCAACCGACGCGCGCGCGACCGCGCGAGGCCGATCCACCGCGCCGGCGGTACCCGGACATGGCCGGCCAGCCACGAGACCATGCCGCTCAGATAGAAAAAGAACGGCATGTGGAACCCATAGACCGCGCGGCGTAGCGGCTGGTACCAATAGACATGCGCGGGATCCTGTCGGGCCACGATATGACCGAACACCACGAGCGTGATCGCGAGCCCCTTCGCCCGATCGATATCCAGCCGCCGCATCACGCCAGAGCGGCTCCACCATGCGTTTCGATCAGCACGCCGCGCACGAAACCACTGGCAAAGGCCAATTTGCAACGCAGTTCGAGGTGACGCGTGCTGCCCCGCGGCCACACGAGCAGCGGTGCCAGCAGGCCGATATGCGCCGCCATCCGCCACGCCCGGGCGAGGCGCCGTTCGCCCAGCGCCCCCAGCATCACCGCTTCTGAAACGCCGCTCCAATACTGCCGTTGCACCAGCCAGCCCGGCCGCAATCGCTCGCGCGCGATTTCATGGTGCACGACCAAATCCGGGTTAAACCGTACTTTGAGCCGCGCCTTGCGCATCCGGCGCAGGATATAGGTCTCTTCGTTCGACAGCAGCAGACCGCCATGTCGGCCAAGGCAGGCCGGAAACCCGCCGAACTGCATCAGAACATCCCGCCGGAACGCGATATTGGCGGCATAAGGGTCGGTATCCGTCGCGCCGGGATCGCCCGTCCGCACGTTGTCGATGATCGTCAGCACGGCACGTAGCGAGGGGGGCCACCACTCCGGCAGGCGCGCCTGCCATTGCGGTAGAATGCTGCCCCCGGTCGCCGCAAGATCAGGGTCCTGCGCGATGGTCGTGAGCAGCACGTCGACCCAGTCGGCCGCCGGCGTGGCATCGTCGTCAAGATAGGCGATCCAGCGCCCCCGTGATGCCGCCAGCGCCGCATTGCGGGCCGCACTCAAACCCTTCTGGGACAGCCGGATATGATGCGCGCCATATGCCGCCGCCGCTCGCTCAATCGCTTCGGCTTCGGCCGGATCGGACCCGGAGTCGATCACCAGAACGTCGATGTCATCCCGCGCCGTGCCCAACCCGGCGAGACAACGCGCCACCGCGACACCGCGGTTATGCGTGCATATCGCGACGGTTAGAACGGTCGGGTCGTGTCCGTTCGGGAATTGTGCAGGTCTTCGCATGGTATGCTCCTGATTTTCCGACGACATTCAATCATGGGTTGTGTATATAGCGCTGATATGCAATCGGATTGCAAATGAAATCATGAATGCGCAACCTCATCGACGGTTCTGCCCGCCTCTGCCCGCAGCCGTCGCCGGAACCATCATGATGATGGCCGGCCTCGCCGGAGTGGCGCGGGCGCAGTCGATCGGCGATCTGCTGACGATTGCGGTGCCGGGATTCGGTGTCGCCCCCGGCGTGACGGCGCAATCACGCCTGCACCAGGACGATACGCCGCTCGGCATTACCCTGGGCGGCAGTGCGGCCGACCTCGTGATGTATCCCGCGCTCGAAGCGAGCCTCGGCGGCGACAGTGCGCCCGGCGTCGGCCGAGGCGCATCGGCGGTCGCGCTGGCGCAACCCGGACTGCGCATCGAAGACGCCGCTCTCGGCTTGGTCGGTTTCGCCAACGCCGATCTGACCCGCTACGCGGCTGACCCGCTGGCGAATTCCAACGATGTCACCGCCGGTCTGGGTCTGGCGCTGCCGCTGGGCGCCGATACCGTGACCCTTGGCGTTGCCCGCATCGCCACCCAGGAAACCGCCCTCGGCATGGCGCAACAAGGTGGGGCGGCGCCGTTCGGCGTCGTTGTCTCCGATGGTCGCATCGCGCTCCGCTTGCCCTTCGGCATGTTTGACGCGACCGAACGCTTCGAGGTCAGCCGCGCCGTGCTCAGCCAGAGTGCCGGCGGCGCGCCGGCCGCGTTTCATGACCAGACCACGATCCGCGCGGCGAGCGAGCTTGCCACCGCGGATGATGGTGTTTTGCGCGGTCTCGCTCTCCTGAAACTGACTGTGGCGCGCTATCAGGGTGCCGTGCCAGGCGATGGCTTCGCCAATGCGAATGCCATCGCCCTGCTCGGCGGCATCGAGACCGAACCGTCCGGCATTCTCCGCCTGCGCGTTCTTGCCGGTCTGGTGCATCAGGGTTTCGCCGCGGCAACGCCGGCGTCACGCACAACGCCGATTGGCTCGATCGGCCTGGGTTGGTCGCCGGATGGCCTGATCTCGACCGAACTCGATATCACGCGTGAGGCCGGACTCGATAGCACGCTCGGCACGCCCGGCACCGCCGTCACCAGCGCCACGCTCGCGCTCGCCGTGGCCTTCTCGCGGGATATCGTTCTGACCGCAAGCATCGATGGCCGCGCCGGCACGATCGCGCGGCATCAGGCCGACGAGATCGATACCCTCGCCAGCGCCACCTGGCACTGGTCGCGCGCCCTCGCCCTCACGCCCAGCCTGTCCTATGCTGTCCGCCACGATCTGCCCGGCTCCGCGCCGCGCGAGGCCCGGGTGAGCCTCGCGCTGGTCTGGACACCGTGAACACGCCACGCCCCGCGGGCGCGGCTGGCGTTCAGGCGCGCTTCCACCATCCCCGCTTGGGTTGCGCTTTTATCTCGGTCACGCCGATCACCACGGGCTGAACCACCGCCGGTCGTTCCGTCCTGGTTGACGGCTCACCGGGCGAAGGCTCGGGGGCCGGTTTCGGCGCCGGCGGGGCCGCATCGCGGGCAGGTTCGTCAGTCGCCTGATCGGCTGGTGCCGTAGCCGCTGGTTCTGCCTCGGTCAGCGTTTTCTGCACGATCGTCTTAGCGGCGGCACGGCTGCGCCGGGGTTTCGGTGCGCGGGCCTCGGCCTGTTCGGCGGCTTCGAAAATATCGGCGATGTCGGTGAACACCGGCAGTACCGGCTCCGGCGGCGGTGGCGCGGCGGTGGCGGGGCGGCGGCGGCGAGGCGGGCGGCGTTTCGGCGCCTCGACGTCCGGTTCACCGGCGCGCACGCTCGCCAGAGCTTCGACGATCGGGGCATCAACCGCCCTTGTGTCAACAACCGGGGTTTCAACAACCAGTGTCGATGTCAATTCAGCGACGATTGCGGCGGTCGTCTCATCCGGTTCATCGCTGTCGGCTTCGGTCAAGGCGATGGCCGGCGCTTCGGCGAGGGTGACGGTTGCCGCGGCATCGCGCGATTCAACCCGCGTGACGATGGGTTGATCGAGGCGCGCCGCAAACTCGGCGGGCGCCTCCGGCATATCCGGCTGTTCGGCACCCGGCGCGGGTGGCGCGTCGTCACGCCGCCCGCCACGGCGGCGACGGCGGCGGCGGCGGCGGCCACGTTCGGCCTCTTCGGCGGTTTTCGACTCGTCATTGCCGGTGGAGGATGGCGCGGCGGCGCTGTCGAGATCTTCCTCATCCAGCGCCTTATCGTCATCCTGATCGATAATCTCGCGCGACGTCGCGGTCATTCCCGCTGATTCGGCGACACGCGTGGCGACCGGCAACTCGGCCGGCCGGGGCGCGGTCTGGCTGCGCAATCTCTCGATCTTGAATTCGGCCGGCACCAGACCGTCCGCCACGAAGGTTACGACCAGATCGAACCGCGCCTCGGTCGCAGCCAGTTGGGCGCGCTTGTTGTTAAAGATATAGAGCGCGACGTCGGGTGCCAGATGCACCGCGAGCTCGGCGGCCTGGCGCACCGCTTCATCCTCGATGGCGCGCAGCACCGCAAGGGCGGTACTCGCCGTACTGCGAATATGACCGACGCCGCCGCAATGCGGGCACGGGATTAACATGGTCTCGGAAATCGAGGGGCGCAGCCGCTGGCGACTCATTTCCAGCAGGCCGAAATGGCTGATGCTGCCAATCTGGATACGGGCGCGGTCGTTCTTGAGCGCATCCTTGAGTTTGCGCTCGACCATGGCGTTGTTGCGGCGAACTTCCATGTCGATGAAATCGATCACGATCAGCCCGGCAAGGTCGCGCAGGCGCAACTGACGCGCCACCTCCTCAGCGGCTTCCATATTGGTGCGCAACGCGGTGTCTTCGATGTTGCGTTCGCGCGTTGCCCGGCCGGAATTGACATCGATCGCAACCAGCGCCTCGGTCTGGTTGATGACCAGATACCCTCCCGACCGCAATTGCACGGTCGGCTGGAACATCTGCTCGAGCATCTGCTCGACCTGGTATTTCGCGAACAGCGGCTGGCGATCCTGCCATTGCACCACTTTTTTCACCGCCGTCGGCATCAGCATCCGCATGAACTCGCGCGCGGTGCGGTAACCTTCCTCGCCCTCGATCAGCAGGGTATCGACATCACGGGTGTAAACGTCGCGGATGGTGCGCTTGATCAGAGTCGCTTCCTCATAAACCAGCGCGGGGGCGATCGAGGCAAGGGTCTTTTCGCGGATGTCGTCCCACAGGCGGAGCAGATATTCGCAATCACGCTTGATTTCCGGCTTGGGGCGCGCGGCTCCCGCGGTGCGCACGATCATGCCCATGCCGTCGGGGATGTCGAGTTCGGTCATGACCTCTTTGAGGCGGCGACGATCGGCGACCGAGGTAATCTTGCGGGAAACGCCACCACCGTTGGGTGAATTCGGCATCAGCACCGAGAAGCGGCCGGCCAGCGAAATATAGGTTGTCAGCGCCGCGCCTTTTGATCCGCGCTCCTCCTTGACCACCTGGACCAGGATGATCTGGCGGCGATGAATAACCTCCTGGATCTTGTAGGAGCGCAGTGCGCGCATCCGCCGGCGTTCGCGCGCCTCATCGGCGCCATCGTCGCCGCCGCCGACCTGTTCGGGGGCTTCGACAATCGTGGCTTCCCCCTCATCCGGCGGCGGGCCGTTGCTCGAGAGCTCTGCCTCGATTTCGGCGGCCGCACCGGCGATCCGCTCGGGTTCAGCGTGATCGTCGATCACATCGCGTCTGTCATCGGCCACTTCATCGGCGATGAGTTCACCCTCGATCATGGGTGGCGGCGCCTCTTCGATCGCGATGTCGGCAATCGAGGCGTCTCTCGCCCGGTTCAGCGGCTGCGCGGATCGTGCGTCCTCCGCATCTTCGGCCTCGACGCGGCGACGCGCCTCTTCCGCCTCCATCGCCAGCAGCTTTTGCCGGTCGGCCACCGGGATTTGATAATAATCGGGATGGATTTCAGCGAAGGCCAGGAATCCGTGGCGGTTGCCGCCATATTCGACGAACGCCGCCTGAAGGCTGGGTTCGACGCGGATCACCTTGGCAAGATAGATGTTGCCCTTGATCTGTTTTTTATCGGCAGTCTCGATATCGAAATCGTCGAGGCGATTGTTATCCAGCACGACCACGCGGGTTTCTTCCGCGTGGCTGGCATCGATCAGCATTGTTTTGGTCATTGACGAAAAAACTCCTGCGCGCCGGCGGCGGGACCAGATGGTCGCCAGCGTGCCGGAGCGGGTGATTGGTTGTGAAGCGGATGATTGGTGAAATGGTCATGATCAAGGTCCGGAGCGCTGGTCGCGGCCGACACCTGCGAGAGGGGTGCGGTTGAACGGGAGAGGCGACAAGAAGCGCGTGCATCGGTCCTTATTTCGAAGGCGGCGGTGTATCAAAGACAACGCAGCCTTGGGTGGTTGAGGTCCGCCCGGCCGTGAAAATCGGCGCGTACGGAGGGGAGCCATCAAAGAGAAGCGTCGTTCGAACTAAAATTCTGCGCCGAACCCATTGATGGGTTGATGTCATGACCCAGTTAGCGGACTCACGCAAGTCCGCCGGCGCGCGGGCCGGTGAAGCTGTCTCATTCGCCCAGCAATTGCGCCAGAATCTGCGGCGGCAGAGTCACGCTGGAATAATCCGGCGGCAGCGTGAACGCGCCGGGCGGTTGCGGCGCGTCGGCGATCCGCAGCGCGGTGACCGAGAGCGAACCGTGATCGTTCCTGCCGGTCGCGGCGAGTACCATGCCGCCCCGTGTGATGCAGGCCGAACCATCGCCTCTGGGTTTGAGCACCAGATAGCGCGTGCACCGATGACCAGCGATGCTTGCCTCGCCCAACCGGGTGAAATGCGCGCCGCGCTGATCGAGCACCTGATGGATCAGGCCAGACAGGCCGGGCACCGCGACCACGGCGTGCATCTGCGGCACCACGACATCGGCGGCACCCGACTCGAGATCGAGCAGCACGCTCACGCCGCTGGCCTGACCCGACAGGCTGACCGCGTGCAGCATTCGGCTCGCCGCCTGGAAACGCACCCGCCAGGTCTGGCTGGGGCGGCCGGGCTGGCTGATCTGATACACGCCCATCGCGTCATGATCGGGGATCAGTCGCGGCAGCGCCGCATCGGCGGTCCCGGCCGTGACCATCAGGGCCAAGCCGAGCATCATCGGGGAAAACTTCATGTCGGGTCCTCGCGGGGGGAGACGGTTCGGGTTGCGCGCATGCCGGCAAGCTCGCCCAGGATTGTGTCGGTATCGAGGTCGCCTCGCCAGGCGACCGATAGCGCCACCGCCTCGCCCAGCAGCGCGTGATAGGTGGCGCGCGAGACTTCCCGCGCGCCGAACCGCGCCAGATGATCGGTCAGGAACTGCGTATCGAGCAGGGTAAACCCCGACAGGCGCAGCCGCGCCACCAGATGCGCCAGCGCCAGTTTCGACGCATCCCGGACCAGCGAAACCATGCTTTCGCCGAAAAACGCGCCACCGATCACTAATCCGTATAATCCGCCGACCAGATGGGAACCGTCCCAGACCTCGACGCTATGGGCATGGCCCAGATCGTGCAGTTCGACGAAGAGGCGCTCGATCTCGCCATTGATCCAGGTTTCCGGCCGCTCCGCACGACGGGACGCGCAGGTGGCGATCAGGCCGCGAAAATTCCGATCGGCGCACACAACCAGCGGTGTCGTGCGCAGTGTGCGGAACAGGCGGTGCGGCAGGTGAAATCCCTCGAGCGGCAGCACGCCACGCCGTTCGGGGTCGAGAAAATGCAGGGTCTTGGACTGTCGGGTCTCGGCCATCGGAAACAATCCGAGGCGGTAGGCGCGGAGGATGGTATCGGGATTCAGAACCAGTTTGCGCAGGACCATGCGGAATACTCGCGCGGATCGCGCAATGCGGCAAGCGATGATGCCCCGGGCCGACGTGTCAGCTCCGTCAGGCGAACACCAGTTCCGCCGGATGATCGGCATGATCGAAACGGCGCACGGCACAGGCATAGATCTCGCGGTCCAGCCGGGTCAGCCGGTCGAGTTCGGCCTCGATCGCCGGTGTGATCACGCTCCGCTCCGCGGGGCGGAAAAAATGCTGCGATTCGATATGGTTTTCCGCCGTCACGTTGCCGCGCACCGATTCGACGGGCGGCTCGGCGCCGATCCGCGCGGCCAGGCGCTGCACGGATTCATCCATGCGCTCGGTCAGTCCGACAAAGCCGATCCGGTCGAGCGCCGCGCGCGCCGCCGCCACGCAGCGCTCCGGTTGCTCAGCCAGCCGATCGGTTTCACTGCCGGTGATATAGCACCCGGTCAGGCGCCGGACGTAGAAATTATCGAGATAATCGCGCAGCATTGGCTCCGGATCGCGCAGGAAGCCAAGCAGATCATGGCGATGGGCCGACCCCACGATGGGATCATGGTCGATGTCATCGACCATTTCGGGTCGCACACTCCGCCAGAAATGATAGATCGAGATCAGTCGGGCGCGCGGTTCGCGCAGGATGGTGAAGATGAAACGACCGGGGTCGATCCGCTCCAGCGCGGGGAGGCCGAAATGTCCCCACAGCAGCGGATAACGCGCGACATTGCCCGCCAAGCCGGGCGGCGAGCGGTAATATTGATGCGGCGGCGCGGCGCGGAACGGATCGGGGTCGATCTGGTCGGGATGGAACTGCGGTGCCAGCCATCGCATCACCGCGACGCCGCCGCATTTCTCGAGGTGCAGAAACCCCAATTTCGGACCGGTCCAGGCCGTCAGTACATTTCCCGAAATCGGCGACAACGCCACTGTGGCTGGCTCGGCATTCAGCCGTAGCGCGTGGATGAACAAGGGGGCGACGCCGTCTACCGCGGTCAGCCCCCGCACCAGCGCCGGCAATCCGGATGTCTGATCCCGAAATGCCGCCCGGAACTGATCGGTTTCAAGTGGCGACGGCCATCGTCCAAGCGACAGGCGCAAGGCCAGGGGCGTTGTGGTCAACGCCAGAAGATCGATCGCGCGCCGCTTGGCGGCATCGGCGGCCCAACGGCGGAATTGTGTCGTTTTCATGGCCAAGGACTACGTTTGCGCCGTGACGAGCGCAAGCAATTTAGCTTATCGCAATGTTACAGGGCGGTGACAAACCCGCGTGGCATGTCGGCCGGAACACGACGGGAGCGGCGCTGAATCCGGCAAAGCCGCAACAATGACGCCGACTATTGCAGTTCGGGTCACGCCTGTGTCACTTGCAACCTGGGATGGAGGTTGCCAGAACACATTTTCGATAGCGCGCGCGGCAGTCCCGATCGGCTTTCGGCGCGAACATGGAGAGAACCGACTTGAAAATCGCGATTATCGGTGGTGGCTATGTCGGCCTGGTGTCGGCCGCTTGCTTTGCGGAATTCGGCGTCGATGTCGTGGTGGCGGAGACCGATCCCCACCGGTTGGAGCGCCTGCTGGCCGGGGAGATGCCGATCTACGAGCCGGGGCTGGAGGCGCTGGTCGCCGCCAATCGCGCGGCAGGGCGCCTTGGTTTCACCGGTGTTCTGGCCGAGGCGATCGCTCATGCTGAGGCGGTTTTCATCGCGGTCGGCACACCATCGCGCCGGGGCGGAGGCCATGCCGACCTGAGCTATGTGTTCGCTGCCGCCGAGCAAGTTCTTCTGGCGCTCGATCATCCGGCGGTTCTGGTCACGAAATCGACCGTGCCGGTCGGCACCGGCCGCAAACTCGCGGCACTGGCCGCGCAATTGCGGCCGGACCTGGCGATCGAAGTGGCCTCGAATCCGGAATTCCTGCGCGAAGGCAACGCGATCGGCGACTTCATGCGCCCCGATCGGGTGGTGGTTGGCGCCGAGACCGAGCGGGCGCGCGCGGTGCTGCGCGCACTGTACCGGCCCCTCAACCTGATCGAAACGCCGATCCTGATGACCGGGCTGGAAACCGCTGAGCTGATCAAATACGCAGCCAATGCGTTCCTCGCGATGAAGGTGACCTTCATCAACGAAATGGCAGATCTGTGCGAGGCGGTGGGGGCCGATGTCCATGACGTCGCGCGCGGCATGGGACTCGATGGTCGGATCGGGCGGAAATTCCTGCACCCCGGTCCCGGATTCGGCGGCTCGTGCTTTCCCAAGGACACGCTGGCCCTGGCGCGGATCGCCCAGGACGCCCGCGCGCCGAGCCGGCTGACCGAGACGGTTGTGGCGGTCAACGAGGCCCGCAAGGCCGGCCTTGGCCGCCGGATCATCGACGCGGCGGCGAGCGACCTGCGCGGCAAGCGGGTCGCGGTACTCGGCCTCGCGTTCAAGCCCGAGACCGATGACATGCGCGACTCTCCCGCGATCCCGGCGATCGAGGCGCTGGTCGAGACCGGCGCCGTCGTCGTGACCTATGATCCCGCCGCGATGGCCGCCGCCAAACCGCTGTTGCCGGCCTCCGTGCAATATGCCGAGAGCGCGTTGCAGGCGATCGAGAACGCCGCGTTGCTCGTGGTGATGACCGAGTGGAACGAGTTCCGCGCGCTGGCCCCGATTCGCCTCGCGCAGGACATGCAAGGCCGCGTGATCGTCGATCTGCGCAATATTTTCGACCCTGCCGCGATGCGCGCGGCCGGATTCGTGTATCATGGGGTCGGGCGCGGCAGTCGTCCGGATACCGAGGATGACAAGGACAGTGAGCATGGATAATTTCACCGCGGTGCACCCGAAGCTCGATGCCCACGGTATCCCGATGATCGGCGCCTATCCCGATTACGCCAATCCCGACCTGCTGGATGCCGTGCCGCTGATCGCGCGCACCGTGATCGACATCGGCTGCGGCGGCGGCGCGCTGGGCGCGGCCTATCTGCGGCGGAATCCCCGCGCGCGGATGCTCGGCGTCGATGTCGATGTGGATTCGGTGGCGATGGCGCAAACCCGCCTGACCGAAGCGGCGATGTGCGACGTCCAGACCGAGGCGCTGCCCTTCGACCTGCCCGACGGCATCGATTGCCTGGTCTATGGCGATGTCCTTGAACATCTGTCCGATCCATGGACAGTGCTGATCCGGCATGTCGAACAGCTCAACCCGGACGGGTCGGTGATCGTGTGCTTTCCCAATGTCGAGCATTGGTCCATCGCCTACCGGCTGCTCAAGGGCAATTTCGATTATGACGACGCTGGCTTGCTCGACCGGACCCATCTGCGCTGGTTCACGCCGCGCACCATGGCGGCGACGCTGGAACGCGCTGGACTCTCCTTGTGCGACGTGCGGCCCCGGCCGACCGACCGCACCGAGGCGGTCAAATTCGTCGACGCGATGGCCCCGGCGCTGGCCGCGATCGGCGTGGATCGCGCCGATTATCTGAACCGCGCGACGCCGATCCAGTTCATCTGGCGCGCCAAGAAGCAGCCACGCCCGCGCCTGGTGCTGGCCGCCACCATGCTGCCGCCGGTCGGCGGCGTGTCGGACGTGCGGGTGATCGAGCCGGTGCGCGCCCTGGTGAGCGATGCCTCGGTTCTCGCAAGTCTCCGCCCGGAGAGCGAAATCGCGCCGGTGCTGCCCGGCGTGCCGCATATTGCCGTGCTGCACCGCCCCCTCCTGCTGGGCGAGCCAGGACTGGCGCGGGTGCGTCATTTGATCGAGCGCGGTTATCTGGTGGTCACCGAATTCGATGATCATCCTGGATTTCTCGAAGCGCGTGGCGTGTCGCCGTCCGAATTACTGACCTTCACCGCGGTACACGCCGTGCAGACCAGCACCACGGCGCTCGCCGCCGTGCTGACCGAGTTCAATCCCGAGGTCGCGGTATTTCCCAATGCCGTGAGCGAACTTGTCGCCCCGCGTAACTTCACCAACCCCGATCGGATGACCCTATTCTTCGGCGCGCTCAACCGCGAGGAAGACTGGGCCCCCTACATGACGGTGCTGAACGAGGTGCTGCGCGCCGTTGGAGCGCGGCTCGCCGTGACCGTGCTGCATGATCGCGGGTTTTTCGACGCACTCGATACCACCCACAAGGAGTTCATCCCGACCAGCGACTACGCAACCTATCGCGATCGTCTCGCGGGTTCGGAGATCTGCTTCATGCCGCTGGCCGAAACAACGTTCAACCGCGCGAAATCCGATCTGAAATTCATCGAGGCGAGCGCGTCGCGGGTGGTCTCGCTCGCCAGCCCGACCGTGTATGACGCCAGTATTCGCGACGGCGAGACCGGCCTGCTGTTTCGCAGCCCCGATCATCTGCGGATGCAGTTGCTCCGCCTGCTCGCCTATCCCGAAGCGGCGCAGCGGCTGGCCGAGGCGGCGCGCGCCGAAATCGGTGCCGAGCGGATGCTGGCCTACCAGCTGCGCGCCCGGACCGACTGGTATCATGCGCTATGGGCCCGCCGTGACGAATTGACCGAGGCGCTGCGCAGCCGCGTGCCGGCCCTGTTCGTTTGACGCCACGGGATCTGGATGTGACTGCGGTGCCGCCTTCCGCCATCACGATCATCTGGCCCGGCACCGAACAACCCCCGTTCGAAGACCCCTGCCCCAATTGCGGCGCGCCAGGCCCCAAGCCGCATCTGCTCGACGTCGCCTGGACCGCGCCGAAACTCAAGGGCGGCGACCGCAAGCCAGTGTTCGTCTGCCCCACCTGCACCGCCCGCTTCTACCCGCCGCTCGCGGTGCCGAACTACCACGACCCGGATGTGATGGACTGGGGCTGGCATCAGTTCCACATCCAGCAGGGCGCCGGACTGGTACCGATCACGGAAACCATCGGCCGCATCGCCCGCCCGCCCGGCACCGGCTTTCTCGAAATCGGCTGCGGCTACGGCTTCGGCCTCGATTTCGCAATCCACGCGCTCGGCTGGCGAGGCATCGGGATCGACCCCTCGCCGATGGCAAGGCTCGGCGCCGCCGATCTCGGCATCACCATCAACGACGGCTATTTCCCGCAAGCCGACCCCGAAGCCGCCCCCAAAGGCGCATTGTGGGACGTCATCGCCGCAACCGAAGTGATCGAACATGTCGAAACCCCCGCCAATCTGCTCGCCGCCATCCGCG
>NZ_JBMFGY010000001.1:49877-73273 GCF_049977125.1 Acidiphilium sp.
ACCGAAGTGATCGAACATGTCGAAACCCCCGCCAATCTGCTCGCCGCCATCCGCGCCCGCCTCGCCCCCGGCGGTATCCTGCTGCTCACCACGCCGGACGGTGCCGCGATCAACCGCGACACGCCCGAAGCCGCCCTGGTCCAACTGCTCGCCCCCGGCATCCACATGGTGTTCCAGACCGAGGCCAGCCTGCGCCGCCTGCTCGACCGCGCCGGTTTCACCGCCGCCGCCATCGGCCGCGACGGTCTCACCCTGGTCGCCTACGCCGGCCCGATCGATACCGGCCTCATCGATGACGATACGGCCCAACGCCAGCGCTTCCGCGCCTATCTCACTGCCCGCGCCGCCGCCATCCCGCCCATCACCGACCTCGGCCTCGGCTTCGCCGGCCGCGCCCTGTTCGAGGCCGCGGTCGACCTCGACTGGCAGGCGGCACGCGCGGTCCGCGACCGCCTGTGGCCCGCGATCCGCACACGCTTCGACCTCGATCTCGACAGCATCGTATCCCTCCCGCCGGATTTCGCCGGGCTCAGCCTCGCCGAACTCAAGGATCGCATGCCGCTCAACCTCGGCATGATCCTCTACGCCGAAGCGAGCCGCCTGCGCGCCGACCCTGCCACCCGCCATCACGCCGCCCCGTTGTTCCTGCTCGCCAGCGCCGCGGCCCTCACGCTGCACGCCGCCCTCGCGCGCCTGTCGCTCAATGACGGTCTCGCCGAGGAGCTCTCCTGGCGCGGCATCGCCGAAGCCGCGATCGAGGCGGCGCGCACCGGCGATGCCGAAGCCCTGCCCCGTTTCGCCGCCTTGCACGATTGCCCCGGCGCCGCGGCTGAACGCGCGGGCATCGTCTGGCGCGGCGTGATCGAACTCACCAACGCCGGCGCCACCGACCTCGCGCGCACCCTGCTCGCCCGCGAACACCTCACCACCCCGCCTGACGATCTGCCACCAACCATAAAGCGCGACGCCCTGATCGTTCTCGGTCAACTCGCTTTGGCCGAGGATGGCGACCCGCTTGCCGCCATCGCCATGGCCGAGGCACTCGGCCCCGCCGATCCTACCTACCCGGCCCTGCTCGGCGGCGGCTTCATCCGCCTGGTCAACCGCGCCCGCTATGCCGAGGCGCTACCCTACATCCCCGAGGTCACCGCCACCTGCATCGCGGGCGAAAGCGCTGCCGCCACCGATGCCGTCAACGCCCTGGTCATTACGATCGAACACGCCGCCGACCCCGCCGCCATCCCGTCGCTGCTCCGTGCGCTCCCGCTCGACCCGCTGCGCCGCGATGCCATTCTGCTCGACGCCTTCTGCCGCCTGGTCGATGCCGGGCGCTACGACGCCGCCATCACCCTGGCGGATGACGAAAACATCGTCCGCCGCGCCGTCGCCCGCGACGATGCCGCCGGCAGCGACGCCCGCCTCGCCCTCGCGCTACTCGACCTCGCCACCGGCGATCCGATGGATGTGCCCGCCCGCCTCACCGGCCTCACCATCGACGAACAACGCCGCCGCGATATCCTGATCGGCGCCTTCTCCCGCCTGGTGAACACCGCGCGCTACCGCGACGCGCAGGAATTCGCGACCACGCAGGACATCGAATCCCTCGCCGCACCGGTCACCGGGGCCGAGCACCCCCCATCCGGCCTCGATGCCGCCATCGGCCTCGCCATCCTCGACCTCGTCATTGGCGACCCCGCCGCCGCCCCCGCCCGCATCGCCGCCATCCCGATCGACGCCGAACGCCGCCGCCAGATCACCCTTGGTGCCTTCGTCACTTTGGTCAACCGCGCCCGCTACGACGATGCCGCCACCCTGCGCGCGACCACCCCGATCGATAAATGGGCGGCCGACTCGATCGACGAAGACGGTACCGACGCCTCGATCGCCCTGATCGCCCTGACCCTGGTGGCCGGCGATCCCGCCGCCATCCCCGCACTTTTACACCGGCTGCCCGCCCTTTCGCCGCACGCGCAGGCCGATGCCCGCGCCCAGGCCGCCCTGCGCCTGATCCATCTCGGCCGGCTCGACGAAGCCCGCCCCCTGATCGCCCTGATCGATCACGCGCTGCTCGACCCCGCCAGCCGGGTCGATCTGATCGCAACCGAAGCCCATTTCGCGATCGATCAACATGATACGGCACGTTTGTCCGCCCTGCTTGAATCGATGGAAGCTGACGCCGCCGATCCCGCCCGCGTGAAAACCCTCGCGCTGCGCGGCTTCATCACCGCGGTCAACCGTGGCGATTTCGCCGGCGCGGCCTTGCTCCGCCCGCGCATCGAGCCCGATTTCGCCAATTTCGCTAATGCCACCACCGAAACCCTGCGCAGCGCTGGTTTCGCCCTCGGCGTGCTCGACCTGCAGCCCCCGGCGCAACCCCACCGCGCCGAAGCCGCGTTCGCCGCCGTCCGCCGCGGCTTCGGCGCCGAAATCACCGAAGGCGCAGCCGCGCCGGAGTTGTTCTGGGAAGCTTTACGCGGCGAGCTTATCGCCCTGCACCAAACCGGGCGCGCCGCCGAAGCCACGGCACTCGGCCGCGCCATGGTCGCGCGCTACACCGCCGCACCCGCCGATCTCGTTGACGAACTGACAGGCAAAACAGGCTGATGGCGAGCACATTGCGTCGAATTTGGTTGGGCGTCAGCGCCGTCCGCACTGCCGTCACCTTGGCCGTGGCGGGCGTCCTCGGCCGGTTGCGCAGCCCGCATCAGGTCATCGTCAGCAAGCCGGCCACCGGCATCACCCTCGGCCCGAAAGTGGTCCTGTTCCTGCATTGGGATCGCGGCGGCAGGGTACGCGAGGCGCTGTTCACCTATATCGCGCAACTCGCCTCATCCGGCCGTTCGGTGGTGTTCATCACCAACGCCGGCAAAATCGAGCCCAATGCCGAAGCCCGCCTCCTCACCCTCTGCGCCGGCGTGCTGATCCGGCGCAACATCGGCTACGATTTCGGCGGCTGGCGCGACGGTATCGAAACCCTCAACCTGCCCCAGCCCGAAACCGAGGAAATCATCATCGTCAACGACAGCGTGTTCGGCCCGGTCCGTCCGCTGGAAGCGACATTGCTCCGCCTCGACTACACCGATGCCGATGTCTGGGGTCTGACGGAAAGCTGGCAGCGCCGCTACCATCTGCAATCCTATTTCGTCGCCTTCGGCCCCCGTGCCATCCGCTCACCGGTCTTTCGCAAATTCTGGAGCCAGGTCATCCCCGCCCCCTCGAAAACCTATGTCATCGGCAAATACGAAATCGGCATGACCCAGGCGATGATCAAAGCCGGGCTGCGCGTCGCCGTGCTCTGGCCCTACGAAATGCTGACCAAGCAGATCACCCGCGACCAACTTGCCGGCTATCTCGATGGCGATGGTACCGCCGGTGCGCGCAACGATCCGCTCGACCTCACCCGCTGGCTGCACATCCTGCGCCTGCGCGACGCGATCGCCCGGCGCAAGCCGCTCAACCCCACGTCTGACCTCTGGCGCCACCTGCTCCTGTCCGGCTACCCCTTCATCAAGCGCGAACTCCTGCGCGACAACCCCACCCGCGTCGAAGACGTCGGCGATTGGGCGGATGTCCTGCGCGACACGCTCGGCGTCGACCCCGCCCCGATCATCGCGGATCTGCGCACCATGCTGAAAGGCGATGCGCCGTAATCATGACCGGCCGGTTGCGCATGGGCGCGCGCTTGATCGCCGTGCTGGGCTGGACACTGCTGCTGCTGCCCGTGCAATTCGCCCTGATCCGCCGGCGCGGCACCGCGAAACAGCGATTGCCGATGCTCTACTGGTCGGGCTGCGCGCGGCTTCTCGGTGTCCGGCTTCGCGTCGTCGGCACGCCGGCCTCCGGTGGCGAGCGACCGGTTCTGTTCGTCGCCAACCATTCCTCCTGGCTCGACATCATCGTCCTCGGCGCGGTGTTGCCCGGTTGTTTCATTGCCAAAGGTGACGTCGCCACCTGGCCATTGGTGAAAACAATCGCCCGCGCCGGCCGCACCGTATTCATCAGCCGTAGCCGTACCGGCGCCGCGCGCGAGCGCGACGAACTGGCCGAGCGCCTTGCCGCCGGGGATAATCTGATCCTGTTCCCCGAAGGCACGACCTCGGACGGCGCGCGCGTGCTGCCGTTCCGGTCGAGTTTTCTGGCCCTCGCGGATAGCGCGATAAAACCTCTGATCCAGCCTGTAACAATCGTTTATGATCAGATGGATGCGCTGCCAATCTGCCGGCGCAACCGACCGTTGATCGCCTGGTACGGCGATATGGATCTTGCGTCACACTATCTTCGCCTCGGTCAGCACGGCTGGCGCGCCAGCATCGTGTTCGGCCAGCCGGTTGAAGCCACGGCCGGGCGCAAGGCGCTGAGTGCTGCGCTCGAATCCGGCATCGCAACAGACGCCGCCGCCCTGCGCCAGCATCGTTTCACCGAACCATCACCGAAAAAATCTTGACAGCGCGCCCGGTTGATCTGCGATACTCACATTATGGACTCGGGAGCGACATCATCATCACGCGCTTGACCCGCCGGGGTTCTCGGCACATCCACGGGCATTTCTCATGCCCGGATGACCAGGAATGACCGCGACCACCCCAGCCACCGCCCGACCGCCTCTTGCCGTCCCTCCCCTGCGCACCCTCCATATCGCGACCTGGGGCTGCCAGATGAACGCGTACGACAGCCTCCGCATGGCCGACATCCTGCGCCCGCTCGGCTATCGCGAGGTGCCGACCGACGATGCGGACATGGTCATCTTCAACACCTGCCACATCCGCGAACGTGCCGCCGAAAAACTATTCTCCGCCCTCGGCCGCCTCCGCGCGGTCAAGGACGCGCGCAACGGTCGCATGATGATCGCGGTCGCCGGCTGCGTCGCCCAGGCCGAAGGGGCCGAAATCCTCCGCCGTGCACCCTATGTCGATCTCGTGGTCGGCTCGCAGGCCTATCACAAACTCCCCGAACTGATCGCCGCGGTCGAAGCGAAACACGCCGCTGTCATTGACACCGATTTCCCGGCCGACCAGAAATTCGACTTCCTGCCCGAAGCCCAGTCCAGCCAGGGCCCGATCGCCAATCTCGCGATCCAGGAAGGCTGCGACAAATTCTGCACTTTCTGCGTCGTCCCCTACACCCGCGGCGCCGAAGCCAGCCGCCCGGTCAGCGCCATCATCGCCGAGGCCAAACGCCTGATCGAAGGCGGCGCGCGCGAGATCGCCCTGCTCGGCCAGAACGTCAACGCCTGGCACGGCGAAGGTCTGGACGGTACAATCTGGCCGCTCGCCCGCCTGCTCGAAACCCTCGCCGAACTGCCCGACCTCGCCCGCCTGCGCTACACCACCTCCCACCCGCGCGACATGAGCGACGATTTGATCGAAGCCCACCGCACCAACGCCAAACTCATGCCCTTCCTGCATCTGCCCGTGCAATCCGGCTCCGACGCTATCCTCACCGCGATGAACCGCCGCCACAGCGCCGACCATTTCCGCCGCATCATCGAAAAACTCCGCAACGCCCGCCCCGACATCGCCTTCTCGTCCGATTTCATCATCGGCTTCCCCGGCGAGACCGATGCCGATTTCAAAGCCACCATGAAACTGGTGAAAGAGGTTGAATTCGCCCTCGCCTACAGCTTCACCTATTCCCGTCGGCCCGGCACACCCGCCGCCGACGCGCGCGACCAGGTCGACCCCGCCCTCGCCCACGCCAGGCTGCTGGAATTGCAGGAAACCCTGCGTAATCAGCAGCACGCATTCAACCGCGCGCAAATCGGTAAGCGGTTTGATGTCCTGTTCACCGGTCCCGGCCGCCACCAAGGCCAGATCGCCGGCCGCTCGCCCTATCTGCAACCCGTCGTGGTCGAGCACGCCAATCTCGCCCCCGGCAGTATCCATGCCGTGACAATCACTGCCGCCAATCCCAACTCCCTCATGGCCACTCTCAATCAGGAGCAAATCGCCGCTTGAGCCAGATCATCGCACCACCGGCTTCGCTATCCCGCACTTTAACCTTCAACAACAACGGATTGTTGTCGGTTCTCGTGGGCGACCACGATCGCAATCTCGCCCGCATTGAGCAGCGCCTCGGTGTTCGCGTCGCCTGCCGGGGCAATCGCGTCTCGATCACCGGTGAAGCCGCCAAGGTCGAAGCCGCCGAAATCGCCCTCTCCTCGCTCTACCAACGCCTCACCCGCGGCGAAGCGATCGACGCCGGCGAGGTCGATGCCGCCGCCCGCCTGGTCGACCCCGCCGCCGATCCCCGCCTGCCGCTGTCCGACCTGCCGGCCATCCGCACCCGCAAAGGCGCCGTCGGCCCGCGCAGCCCCGGCCAGACCGGCTATATCGAGCTGCTCGCCAAGCATGAAATGGTCTTCGCGATCGGACCCGCCGGCACCGGCAAAACCTATCTCGCCGTCGCGCAGGCTGTCGCCATGCTGATCTCCGGCCGGGTCGATCGCATCGTGCTCTCCCGCCCCGCGGTTGAAGCGGGCGAACGCCTCGGCTTCCTGCCGGGTGACATGAAGGAAAAAGTCGACCCCTACCTCCGCCCGCTCTACGACGCCCTGCAGGATCTCCTGCCCGGCGACCTCATGACCCGCCGCATGGCCGCCGGCGAAATCGAAATCGCCCCCCTCGCCTTCATGCGCGGCCGCACCCTCGCCCATGCCTTCGTCATCCTCGATGAAGCCCAGAACACCACCCCGGTGCAGATGAAAATGTTCCTCACTCGCATGGGCGAAGGGACGCGCATGGTCATCACCGGCGATCTCTCGCAGATCGACCTGCCGACCGGCGCGCGATCGGGCCTCGCCGATGCGCTCGACACACTCGAAGGCGTCCCCGGCATCGGCATCGCCCGCTTCGGTGTGGGCGATGTGGTGCGCCACCCCCTGGTCGCCCGCATCATCGACGCTTATGATCAGCGGATGACAGCGCAACAGGAACGCGAACGCGGCCACTGATGGAGCCCTCCGAGCCATACAGTAACCGCCCCCGCACCACGTGCGTGGTGCGGGGGGAAGTCGTTATCACCGAACCGCTCTGGCGCCGCCACATCGTCAATCCGGAACGCCTGATCGCCCGCGCCCTCGCGGTGACCGGAAAATCGCCCACCGTCGTTCTCACCGATGATGCCACGGTCAAGCATCTGAACGCGCGCGATCGTGGCCGCAACAAACCCACCAACGTACTCACCTATGAGTCCCCGCCGGAAATCATCCTCGCGCTCGGCGTGGTTTTGCGCGAAGCAACGGCGGCGGGAAAGCGCCCCTCCCACCATCTCGCTCACCTCGTCATCCACGGCGCACTGCACCTTGCCGGCGAAGACCATCACGATGCCGGGCAAGCCCGCCGAATGGAACAATTGGAAACCCGGCTCCTCGCGCGCATCCGCATTCCCAATCCCTGGAAATACGCGTCATGAGCGGATCGTGGTTCACCAAACTTCTCCATAAAATGCGCGAACAACCCGACCTGCGCCAGCAGATCGGCGAGTTGATGGAGGAAGCCGACGCCGAACTCGACGCCGAGGACGGCGGCACCGGCCTCGACCGGCAGGAACGCGCCCTGATCGCCAACGTGCTCCGCCTGCGTGGCTTCACCGCCGATGACGTGATGATCCCGCGGGCCGACATCATCGCCATGCGCGCCGACGTCACGCTGGATCAGGCGATCGACCAGATCCGCCGCGAAGGTCATTCGCGCATGCCCGTGTTCGGCGAACATCTCGACGACATTCTCGGCATGGTCCATTTCAAGGACGTCATGGGCTACACCGGCCCGCCCGAAACCTTCTCGCTGCGCGAAATCCTGCGCAAGCCGCTGATGGTCGCCCCCCAGATTCCGGTGCTCGACCTGCTGCTGCAAATGCGCCAGCGCCGCACCCACCTCGCCCTCGTGATCGACGAATACGGCGGCGTCGATGGTCTCGTCACCATCGAAGACCTGGTTGAAACCATCGTCGGCGACATCGATGACGAACATGACGAAATCGAAGGCCCTCTGATGATCGAGCGCGACGACGGCAGCGTCGATCTCAACGCCCGCCTGCCGATCGAGGATTTCGTCGCCCGCTTCGGTGACATCCTCACCGAAGAGGAACGCGAAACCGACCTCGACACGGTTGGTGGCCTCGTCTTCACCCTGGCCGGCCGCGTTCCCACGCGCGGCGAAATCCTGCGCCACCCCTCCGGCGTCGAATTCCTGATCCTCGATGCCGACGCCCGGCGCATCCGGCGTCTGCGCGCCCGCAGGGTGAAACCGGCGGACGCATGAACCACGGGAGCGACCGCAGACCCTTACCGGTCTAGACCCCTGACCCCGCTCTCCCGCAGGGCCGCGGCTTCGGCGGCAAGGGTGGTGATATGGCCCCAGTCATGGTTGCGCATCGCCGCCGCCGGCGTGAGCCATGACCCCCCAACGCAGATAACATTGGCAAGCGCGAGATACAGCGCGGCATTGGTCGGCGTGATACCGCCAGTGGGGCAGAAGCGCACCTCGGCAATCGGTGCCCCGATGGCCTTGAGCATGGAAATCCCTCCCGCGGGCTCGGCGGGAAAGAATTTTTGCAGATGAAACCCCGCTTCGAGCAGATGGAGCACCTCGGTGGCGCTTGCCGCCCCGGGCAGAAAGGGAACCCGGCTATCGGCCGCGGCCTGCAGCACCTGCGGGCTTGACCCCGGCGAGACGACGAATTGAACCCCGAGATCGGCAACGGCCCGATACTGCGCCGCCGTGAGAACGGTGCCGGCACCAACGACCATGCCGGGAACCTCCGCAATCATGGCCGCCATGGCGGCCATGGCGGCTTTCGTGCGCAGCGTGACCTCAACCACACCGATGCCGCCATCGAGCAGGGCGCGGGCCAACGGCACGGCGTGGTCAGCATCCTCGATGGTCAGGACCGGCACCACCGGCGAGATGGCGAGGCGTTCGGCGAGGCCGTTCTGGCGGTTCATGCGAACACGCTCGCGCCGACATCGGCCCCGGCGACGGCGCTGCGAAAGGCAGCGAACAACTCGCGGCCGACACCATGGTGATTACCGGCAAGGTCGATCTCAGGCAGCGGCCGCGCGGCGAATTCGTCATCATCGACCAGAACGCTCAACACCCCGGCAGCGCAGTCGAGCCTGATCATGTCACCATCACGGATTTTGGCGAGCGGGCCGCCCCGCGCGCATTCCGGCGTGACATGGATGGCCGCGGGTATTTTGCCCGAAGCGCCGGACATGCGGCCATCGGTGACCAGACCGATTTTGAAACCGAGATCCTGCAACACGCCGAGCGGCGGGGTGAGTTTATGCAGTTCCGGCATGCCATTCGCCATCGGGCCCTGGTGGGTGACAACGGCGATGAAATCGCGGTGCAATTCGCCGGCCTTGAACGCGGCTTGCAATTCCTCCTGGCTGCGGAACACCAGGGCCGGCGCTTCGACGATGCGGTGCTCAGGCTTCACCGCCGAGATTTTCGCAACCGCCTCGCCGAGATTGCCATGCATGATCTTCAACCCGCCATCCGTGCTGAACGGGTCGGCGGCGTCGCGCAAAATCGCACGATCGGCACTTTCGGCGGGGCCGGGTCGCCAGTGCAGCACGCCATCCTCAAGGCGGGGCTGGTCGCGGTAGGCCGCCATGCCATCGCGGCTCCAGACCGTGCTCGCATCGCCGTGCAGCAACCCGTGGTCGAGCAAGCTGCCGATCAGCACCGGCATGCCGCCGGCCTGCTGAAACTGGTTCACATCGGCCGGGCCGTTCGGGTAGATGCGGGTGAGCGAGGGCACGATGTCCGACAATGTGGAGAGATCGTGCCAGTTGATATGGATGCCGGCGGCACGCGCCATCGCGACCAGATGGATGGTGTGGTTGGTCGAGCCGCCGGTGGCGAGCAGGCCGACCATGCCGTTGACCACGGCGCGTTCGTCGATCATTTCGCCGGCAGGCGTGAATTCATTGCCGCGCGCGGTAATCTCGAGAATGCGCTTCGATGCGGCTTCGGTCAGCGCATCGCGCAGGGGCGTATTGGGATTGACGAAGGAGGCCCCGGGCAGGTGCAACCCCATGATTTCCATCAGCATCTGGTTGGAATTGGCGGTGCCGTAGAAGGTGCAGGTGCCGGGGCTGTGGTAGGAGGCGGCTTCGGCTTCGAGCAATTCGGCGCGGCCGATCTTGCCCTCGGCGGCCAATTGGCGGATGCGCGATTTTTCGGTGTTCGAAATCCCCGAAGGCATCGGGCCGGCGGGAATGAAGATCGAGGGCAGATGGCCGAAGGTGAGGGCTGCGATGACCAGGCCAGGGACGATCTTGTCGCACACGCCGAGCAGCAAGGCACCGTCGAACACATCGTGCGAGAGGGCGATGGCGGTGGCCATGGCGATCACGTCGCGCGAGAACAGCGACAACTCCATCCCCTCGCGCCCCTGGGTGACGCCATCGCACATCGCGGGTACGCCGCCGGCGACCTGGGCGATGCCGCCGGCGGCGCGCACCGCCGATTTGATCAGATCGGGGTAGCGTTCGAACGGCTGATGCGCCGAAAGCATGTCGTTGAACGAGGTGACGATGCCGATATTGGGCTTTTCATCGCGTTTCAGATCGGCCTGATCGGCGGGCGAGCAGCCGGCGACGGCGTGGGCGAGGTTGGCGCAGCCGACCGCGCTGCGGTGCACACCGCGCTTGGCCGCGGCTTCGATTCGCGCCAGATAGGCGGATCGGCTGGCATGGCTGCGTTCGCGGATCCGGTCGGTCACGCGGGCAATTCCATCGTTCAGCATGTCTGAATCTCGCTTTCTAACATCATGTCAGTTTCCGGGATAATCACCGGCCTGTTCATCGAACCAGGTGCGATTGTCGCGCACGATCATGGCGATCGCTTCGGAGGGTCCCCAGGTGCCGGCGGTGTAGAGTTTCGGCCGCTCGCCCGATTGTTTCCAGGCATCGAGAATGCTTTCGGTCCATTCCCAGGCGGCTTCAACCTCGTCGCGCCGCATGAACAGCGTGGCGTTGCCGCGCACCACATCCATCAGCAGGCGCTCATAGGCATCCGGCAGATGGCCCTTGAAGGTTTCGGCAAAGCTGAGGTTGAGCGGGGCATTGCGCAGGCGCAACCCACCCGGCCCGGGCTCCTTGGTCCACAGATGCAGGCGGATGTGCTCATCCGGCTGCACCCGGATGACCAGACGGTTGGGCTGGGCATGATCAGAGCCGGTCGGAAAAATCCAGTAGGGCACCGGCTTGAACTGGATCACGATTTCCGAGACTTTTTCCGGCAGCCGTTTGCCGCTGCGCAGATAGAACGGCACGCCGGCCCAGCGCCAGTTTTTCACCTCGACCTTGAGGGCGGCGAAGGTTTCGGTGGTGGAACCGGGCACAATATCATGCTCATCAGCATAGGCCTTGACCGGACCGCCATTGATGGCGCCGGCGCGATACTGGCCACGCACGGTCTTGGTCGAAATCTCGTTCTGCGTGATGGGCGCGAGGGATTTCAGCACCTTGATCTTTTCGTCGCGCACCGCTTCGCGCTCCAGCGTCGAGGGCGGTTCGATCGCGACCAGGCAGAGCAGCTGCATCAGATGATTCTGGATCATGTCGCGCATCGCGCCGGTGTGGTCGTAATAACCGCCGCGCTCCTCGACACCGACGGTTTCGGCCACCGTGATCTGCACATGATCGATGCCGTTATGATTCCACACCGGTTCGAACAGCGAATTGGCAAAGCGCAGCACCAGCAAATTCTGCACCGTCTCCTTGCCGAGATAATGATCGATCCGAAAAATATTGCGCTCTTCGAACACCGCACCCACCCGGTCATTGATCGCGCGGGCGGAAGCAAGGTCATGGCCGATCGGCTTTTCGAGCACGATGCGGGTTTCCGGCGTTTGCAGCTTGTGCGCGTGGATATTATCCGCGATCGAGCCATAAAGTTCAGGCGAGGTCGCGAGATAGAACACGCGGATGTCGCGTGGTTCATCGGCAAGCAGCCTGGCCAGATCGGGCCAGCCCCGCGCGGCCGTCGCATCGCATGAGGCGTAATGCAGGCGTTCGAGGAACCGCTTGAGCACGATTTTGTCGAGCGCATCCTGCGCGACGAATTCTTCGAGACTTTTTTGCACCAGGGCCTGAAACCCCTTGCGGGTCATTTCCGCGCGGGCCGAACCAATGATGCGGGATGCGCCCGGCAACTGACCGTCGAGGTCGCGGTGATAGAGCGCCGGCAGCAGTTTTCGTTTCGCAAGATCACCGGTGCCCCCGAACACGATGTAATCGAATGGCTCGATGATCGGCTGGGAAAAATTCATGGGTCGAGCCTGTTCGCACTGCACCATTTTCGTATAGTCCTCCACGCGGGCCAACTCAACTCGCCGTTGCGGCAGCGCCGCCATCCCGTGCGAGTGAAAGCCTCACGGTTCATGAAAACCACAGGTCAATACACACCGGCGCCATGATCCGGCGCCGATCGATCGTCCAGATCACCAGACGCAATAGCCGCCATCCGCCAACACGATCGATCCGGTCATCAGGCTCGACGCCTCGGAGGCGAGAAACAAAACGACCGAGGCGATTTCATGCGTCTGGCCAACACGGTGCATCGGCGTCATGTCGAGCCAGATCCGGTTGAGTTCATCATCCTCCATGCCGAAACGGGTCAGCGGCGTGTCGATGTAGGTGGGAGCGACGGCATTGACCCGCACGCCCCGATCGGCCCATTCGCCCGCGAGCGAGCGGGTGAGATGATGCACCGCGGCTTTGGAGGCATTGTAGAAACTCTGCTTCTGCGGCTTGTTGGAAATAAATCCCGACATCGAGCCGATGTTGACGACGACACCGCTTCTCCGCGCCAGCATCGGTCTGCCGAAGGCGCGGGCACAATAAAACGTGCCGTTCAGATTGACGTTGATGACATCGAGCCAATGCTCATCGGTGGTGTCCTCGGCCGCAGTGCCGGAACGCGCGATCCCCGCATTGTTGACCAGAATATCAATCGAGCCGAGTTTTTCGTTGAGTGCGTCTGCGGCGGCGTTCACCGCCGCACTATCCGTCACGTCGAGCACGAGGCTCTCGGCGGCATAACCGAGTTTCGCGAGACTGGCCTTGCCCTCCTCGCAAACATTGGCATCACGATCCGCAATCACGACATAAGCCCCCGCCTCAGCGAGCGCGGTCGAACACGCAAGCCCGATCGCCCTGCCCCCGCCGGTCACGACCGCGTTACGACCCTTAAGATTGAATTTTTCGAGATACATCCTGGTTCTCCTGGTAATCAGATCAATTGGCGCTCAGCGCAGATGAACGCGCGCATGGCGCTCAGTGCAGATGAAACGCGCGCCGCAGCAGTGCCTTGCCATCCGGGCCGAACAGCAGCGAACGCTCCCCCTTGGGCGCGAGGCTGACCGCATCGCCCATATGCACGCCCGCCAGATCATCGGCTTTGACGATCAATAACCGGCCATCCGGCCGCTTGACATAAACCAGCGTCTCATTGCCGAGATGCTCGACGAAATCGGCGATACCGCCGATCGGACCCTCAGCGACCAGCGCCGTATGCTCCGGGCGCATGCCCACCGTCACACGGGTCCCCGGCGCGACCGCGATGCCCTCGGCCACGACACTCACGCCGCCGGCATCATCGAGCGCCACCTCGACATGCCGGTCATCGCGCGCCGTAACCACGCCCTCCAGCAGGTTCATCTTGGGCGATCCGATGAAACCGGCGACAAACAAATTGGCCGGATTGTTATAAAGCTCGAGCGGACTGCCGACCTGCTCGACGATGCCGGCGTTCAGCACCACGATCCGGTCCGCCATCGTCATCGCCTCGATCTGGTCGTGCGTGACATAGATCATCGTGGTCTGGAGCTGCTTGTTCAGCTTGACCAGCTCGGTGCGCATCTGCACGCGCAGCGCGGCATCGAGATTCGACAAGGGCTCGTCGAACAGGAACCCCTTCGGATTACGCACGATCGCCCGCCCGATCGCGACGCGTTGGCGCTGCCCGCCCGAGAGCGCTTTCGGCCTTCGGTCCAGCACCTTGTCGAGTTGCAGCATCGCGGCGGCGTGAGCGACTTTCGCCTTGATCTCCTCGCGCGGAACCTTCGCCATCTTCAGCGCGAAACCCATGTTTTCAGCGACTGTCATGTGCGGATAGAGCGCGTAGGTCTGAAACACCATCGCAAGCCCGCGCCTGTCGGGCGGGATGTCGTTGGCGCGGATGCCATCGATGCTGAAATCACCGCCGGTGATCTCCTCGAGTCCAGCGATCATGCGCAGCAGAGTCGTCTTGCCGCAGCCCGAGGGGCCGACGAACACGACGAATTCACGATCATCGATCGAGAGGTCGACACCTTTGATGGCGTGGAAATTCTCGTAGCGCTTTTCGACCTTCTGCAGAACGAGCTTTGCCATGATTGCCTCTATTTCACCGCGCCAAACGTCAGCCCGCGCACCAGGCGCCGTTGTGTCAGGCTGCCGAATACCAGAATAGGCGCCACCGCCAAGACCGACGCCGCCGAGAGCTTCGCCCAGAACAGGCCTTCAGGCGCGGAAAACCGCGCGATATAGGCGGCCAGCGTGCCGGCGCGCGAGGCGGTGACATTGATGCTCCAGAACGCCTCGTTCCAGGACAAAATAACCGCGAGCAGGGCGGTCGAGGCGATCCCCGGCCCGGAGAGCGGCAACAGCAGATACCACATCTGCTGACGCGGCCCGACGCCGTCGACCCGCGCCGCCTCAAGAATCTCCCCTGGAATTTCCTTAAAAAACGAATACAGCATCCAAACCACGATCGGCAGGTTCATCAATGTGTCGATGCCGACGAGACCGATCCGGGTATCCTGCAACCCGATCGTCTTCAAACCAAGATAGATCGGCATCAGAACGCCCACCGCCGGCAGCATCTTGGTCGAGAGCATCCACATCAACGTGAATTCGGTGCGCTTGCCCGGAAAGAACGCCAGGGCATACGCCGCGGGAAACGCGATCACGATCGCGAGCGTGGTCGACCCGACGCTCACGATCACGCTGTTCAGCGCGAACAGCAGATACCCCGCATTGGCGGTGGCATCGATAAAACTCCTGATCGTGGGGGTGAACAGGATCAGCGGCGGAATCGCGATCGCCTGACCCTCGGTCTTGAACGCGGTCACGACCATCCAGAGGATCGGGAAAAACATCACCAGGGCCGCGATCCAGGCGAGGAGACCAAACAGAACGCGGCTGGCGGCGGATGGTTTCATCGCGCTAGGCCTGCAGATTGCGCGAAACCGCGCGGATGAGGAAAACCGCGAGAATATTCGCCAGCACGATGGCAAAGACACCGGCCGCCGAGGCGCTGCCGATCGAAAAATCATTGAGCGCCTTGATGAAAATCAAATAGGTCAGCGTCGTCGTCGCATCCCCCGGACCACCGTTGGTCGTCGTATAGATCACCGCAAAAGCCGAGAGCAGAAAAATCGACTCCAGCATGATCACAATCGAAATCGGCCGCAGCAGATGGGGCAGAACAATATATCGCAGCCGCGCGAAACCCTTGGCGCCATCCATCCGCGCCGCCTCGAGCTGATCGGTATCGAGCGATTGCAGGGCGGTCAGCAGAATGAGCGTCGCGAAGGGAATCCAGCGCCAGGAATAGATCATGATCACCGAAAGCATCGGCGCGGTGCTGAACCACGCGATCGGCCGCAGCCCGGCGAGCGTCATGAACCAGCCGAACAGACCGCTGACCGGATCGAGCAACAGGTTTTTCCAGATCAGCGCCGCAACCGGCGACATCACGAAAAACGGCGCAATCGCCATCAATCTTGCAATGCTCTGGCCTGGAAAATCATTATCGAGCAACAGCGCGATGAGGGTGCCGAACACGATCGAGGCAACCAGCACCCCCACGACCAGAACGATACTGTTCCTGATCGCAATCCACGTCGAGACATCGGTGAACAGATACCGATAATTCAGCCCGCCGTTAAAACGGGCAGGTGGTGTCATCAAATTATAGTGCTCAAACGAATATATCAGCGTTCGAAGGAGCGGCAGGACCGACCATAACAACAACAAGACAACCGCCGGCAGCAACAGCGGCAGCGTGTTCACCTGCCTTGTGCCGCGCATGGTTGCCGTCGTGGTCATCGGGGTCGCCCGATCGCTGCCGTGATCCATGTTTTGCACCCTTCCACTTCAGCACCCCACTTCAGCACCGGAGCACCCCGCCACGCGGCGGAGCGCCCGGTCGCCTGGCCGATCAGTGGTAGCCGGCCTCTTTCATAGTGCGAGCCGTGGCAGACTGCGCCTGCGCCAATGCCGCATCAACCGATTTCTGCCCGGCCAGTGCGGCGGCGAGCTGCTGGCCCACCTCGGTGCCGATGCCCTCGAATTGCGGAATCGCAACGAATTGCACGCCGGTATAGGGCACTTTCTTCAGGGTCGGGTCGGTCGGATCGGCGGTCAGGATCGCGTGCTTGACCATGTCGGCAAACGGCGCCGCCTTGAGGTAGTCCGGATTCTGATAGGTCGAAATCCGCGTCCCCGGCGGCGTCTGCACCCAACCGAACGTCTTGCCGGCGAGCGCCAGATAGGGTTTCGATGTCGCCCATTCGAGGAATTTCATCGCATCGGCCTTGTGCCGCGTCGTCTTGGGAATGGCGAGCGCCCAGGCCCAGAGCCAGTGCGACCCCTTGGGTGTCACGGCCACCGGCGCATCGACCATGCCGACATCATGCGCCACTTTCGAGGTCGCCGGGTCCCACAGCGTGCCGGCGGCGACCGTGCTGTCGATCCACATGCCGCATTTGCCCTGGCTGAACAGCGCGAGGTTTTCGGTGAACCCGTTGGAAGTGACGTTGGGCGGGCCGTATTTCTTCTCGATATTCACGTAATAATTGGCCGCGTTCTTCCACGCCGCGCTGTCGAGCCGGGGCTGCCATTTCATGTTGAACCAGCGGCCGCCGAACGTGTTCACCAGCGTATCGAAATACGCCATGTTCTCGCCCCAGCCCGGCAGGCCGCGCAGGCAGATGCCGTAGACGCCCTTGGCCGGATCGTTGATTTTTGCCGCGTACTGCTCGATTTCCTGATAGGTCGGATGTTTTGGCATCACGATCCCGGCCTTCTTGAACAGATCGGTCCGGTAATAGGTCACCGAGCTTTCGGCGTAGAACGGCAGGGCATAGAGCGTGCCTTTATACGACAGCCCCTTGCGCACCGAGGGGAAAATATCGGCTTCGTCATAGCTCGCGGGCAGACCCTTGATCGGGGTGAGCCAGTTGCTCTTGCCCCAGATCGGCACCTCGTAGGAACCGACCGTCACGATGTCGAAATTGCCCGAATTGGTCGCGATATCGGTCGTCACCCGCTGGCGCAGGGTGTTTTCCGGCAGCACCACCCAGTCGAGCTTGATGCCGGTTTCCTTGGTGAATTGCGGCGAGAGTTTCTGCATCTGCAGCATGTCCGGATTATTCACCGTCGCAATCGTCAGGGTCGCGGCCGCGGCAATGCCGGCGAAACCAAGCCATCCCGCGGTCAGGCTACCGACCGCAAACACGATATGTCTTTTCATCATCCGTTTCCTCGGGTTTCCTCGCTAAGGGTAAGCACGGCTTGGCCGCGTCTTGTGATTCGTAGCTACCTGACTTTCATTTAGAAAGTCAATTCAAATTTCCAGCGGCACAATGGATGCAAATCTAGGCATATATGCCCTGAAACAGCCAAAACCCTTCCACTCTGGCACAACTACGCCAGATCATCGACTTTCAAAGCGAAACCTATGGACTTCCGCGCCAATCACTGGCATCGATCACCTATGGGCCGTCCTGGACAGCAGCAACGAGCCGTCACGCATGACGCGGCAAGGATGACACGACACGCATGACTTTGGGAGCCAAGAGTGCGGTGCTGCAACGGCGCCTGAAAATCGCCGACTGGATCCGCCAGCACGGCCAGATGCGGGTCGATGAACTCAGCGCCGCGCTGATGGTCTCCGAAGTCACGATTCGAAGCGACCTCACCTATCTCGAGGATCAAGGCCTCATCGTGCGCAGCTTCGGCAAGGCGATCGCGGCAAAATCGATCACCAAACGCGACCGTCCGGCCGGCGCCGCCCTCACCAAGGCCATGATCGTCCCCATGCTCCGCCGCGCCCAGAGCCTGATCGCGCCGGACCAGACCGTGCTGATCGGCCCCGGCGCGCTGGCGCCGCAAATCATCCCCTGGCTCGCCGACATCCAGGGTATCGCGGTCGTGCTCACCAATGTCGAGGCGATCCCCCTCGCCCGCACCTGCCTCGATGCCCGCATCTATTGTCTCGGCGGCGAGATCGATACCGATGGCTCAACGTTCAACGGCAGCAACGCGCTGCGCAGCCTCGAGCATTACCCTCTCGCCTGGGCCGTGCTCGATGCCGACGCAATCTCCGCCGATGCCGCCTTCCTGCTCGCCTCCAAACCGATCGAGCGGTTGACCGAAGCCTCCGTCAGGCGCGCCGGCCGCAGCGTCATGCTGGTCGGCAACCCCGCGCTCTCGCTCGAGCGCCGCCCCGCGCAGATCCCCCTCCCCGCCGTGACCGACATCATCCTGCCCGGTCCGCCGAGCAACCGCGCGCGCGACATCCTGATCACCGCCGGTTTCCGCCCGATCGACGCCGACGCCGGCAGCGAGGCGCATTTTTCCAATCATCCGCGCACCACCCCCCACCCCACCTCCGATCTCGTCCTCAACTCAGGCGCCCCGTCATGACCGGCATGGTCATCACCATGGGCGAGATCCTGGTCGACATCCTCGCCGAAGAGCGCGGCAAGGGATTTCGTGAACCCGGACGCCTGATGGGACCGTTTCCCGGCGGCGCCCCCGCCACCTTCATCGCCCAGGCCGCCCGCCTCGGCGCCGATGCCGGCATCATTTCCTGCATCGGCGACGACGATTTCGGCTGGCTCTGCGTCGATCGCCTCCGGCGTGAGGGGGTCGATGTCAGCGCCGTGCGCGTCGACCCCGATCAGGTCACCGCCAGCGCCTTCGTGCGCTACCGCGAGGATGGCGACCGGGACTTCCTGTTCAACCTCAAACGCAGCGCGGCAGGACACATCACAATCGATGCCGCCGCTCACGGCATGCTGGCCCAATGCGCCCATTTCCACATCATGGGCACATCGCTGTTCTCGTTTCATATCATCGACGAAATGAAGGAAGCGATCGAACTGGCCAAGGCCAATGGCGCCGTGATCTCGTTCGACCCGAATATCCGCAAGGAAATGCTCACGATTCCCGAAATGCGCGCCGGCCTCGAATTCATGCTCGGCTATACCGACATCTTCATGCCCTCAGGCCCGGAAATCCTGCTGCCGACCGAGGCCAAATCCGAGCGCGCCGCGATCGATGACCTGCTCGGCCTCGGCATCCGCATGATCGTGATCAAGCGCAACCGCCGGGGTGTGAGTTTCCGCAGCCGCACCGAAAGCTTCGATCTGCCGGCCTTCCGGATCGACGAGGTCGACCCCACCGGCGCGGGCGATTGTTTCGGCGCCGCCTTCGTCACCTGCCTGCTCCAGGGCATGCCGACCGAACGCGCCCTCACCTACGCCAATGCCGCCGGCGCGCTCGCCGTCAGCCGTAAAGGCGGCATGGAAGGCATTGCCGATTTCGCAACCCTCGATCGCCTGATCGCCACGGCATCCCGCGCCGATGCCCCCCAAGGATCAGACACCCCGCATGACAATGACCATCGATGACGCCGTGATCGGCATCGATGTCGGCACCGGCAGCGCCCGGGCCGGCGTCTTCGATCGCGCCGGCCGCCTGCTCGGCAATGCCACAAGGCCGATCGCCGCCTGGCGGCCGCACCCCGGTTTCATCCAGCAATCGAGCACCGACATCTGGGCCGCCGTCGGTGCCGCGGTGCGCGAAGCCGTCGCCCTCGCCGGGCCGGAACGGCGCATCCGCGGCATCGGTTTCGATGCCACCTGCTCGCTGGTGGTGCTCGATGCAGACGGCGCGCCGCTCAGCGTCGACCCCGATGGCGCGCCGGAGCAGAACATCATGCTCTGGGCCGATCATCGCGCCCATGCCGAGGCCGATGCCATCAACGCGGCTCCCCATGAGGTGCTGCGCTATGTCGGCGGCCGCATCTCGCTCGAAATGCAGATGCCCAAGCTGCTCTGGCTGAAGCACCATGCCCCCACCGTCTGGCGGCGCGCCGCCCATCTGTTCGACCTGCCCGATTACCTGACCTTTCGCGCCACCGGCGCGATGACGCGCTCGCTCTGTTCGACCGTGTGCAAATGGACCTATCTCGGCCACGAAAACCGTTGGGATGCCGCCTTCTTCCGCGCCATCGGCCTTGGCGACCTCGCCGATGAGGGTTTTTCCCGCATCGGCACCACCATCAGCCCGCCCGGCACGGCGCTCGCCGCCGGACTCAGCCCCGAAGCCGCCGCCGCCTTCGGCCTGGCGCCGGGCGTCCCGGTCGGCACCGCCGCGATCGACGCCCACGCCGGGGGCATCGGCGTGATCGGCGCCACGCTCGACGGCGCCCCGCCCGATGATGCCGCTTTCAACCGCCGCCTCGCGCTGATCGGCGGCACCTCGTCCTGCCACATGGCGATCGCGCGCGCGCCCGCCTTCGTCCCCGGCGTCTGGGGTCCCTATTTCAGCGCGATGGTCCCGGAATTCTGGCTGAACGAGGGCGGGCAATCCGCAACCGGCGCCCTGATCGATCATGTCATCACCACCCACGCCGCCTATCCGTCCATCGCCGCCGCGGCGCGCGAGCGGAATGTCACAACCTACCAGATCCTCAACGCCATGCTCGATGACCTCGCCCCCGGCGCCGGTCCCGGCCCGGCCGCCCTCACCGGGGATCTGCATGTGCTGCCCGATTTCCACGGCAACCGCTCACCCCATGCGGATGCCACGCTGCGCGGCATGATCACCGGCCTCACCCTCTCGGCCACACCACAGGATTGCGCCCGCCTCTACCTCGCCACCATCCAGGCCATCGCCTACGGCACGCGCGAGATCATCACCGCGATGAATCACGCCGGTTACGCCATCGATACAATTTTCGTCACCGGCGGCGGCGTCAAGAATCCGGTATTCCTGCGCGAACATGCCGACGCCACGCAATGCCGCCTCGTGCTGCCCGGCGAACCCGAGGCCGTTCTGCTCGGCGCCGCCATGCTCGGCGCCGTCGCCGGCAACGCCTATCCCGGCATCCGCGCCGCGATGGCGGCCATGAGCGACACCGGCACCATCATCGCGCCGAACCCGCGGATGCGCCGGTACCACGACCGGAAATACAGCGTGTTCCAGCGTCTCCACGCCGATCAGCTCGCCTACCGCTCGATGATGAAGCCATGACAGCATGAATTTTGCGTTGCACAACGCAATCGGATTCGATAGGCTGTTGCGTGTCGGTTACAATCCGGCCCGATAAAACACCGCTTCCGAAGGGACTTCCGTGGACGATCTTTCCAGCACGCTCAAAACCGCCACGCATGACCCTGACGGACAAGCCCCCGCATCCGCGGGCACCCCGACCGGCGAATCCCCCCCCACCGGCGATGATCTGTTCGATGAGGATTATTACCTCTCCATCAACCCCGATGTGGTCAACGGCATCTCCGCCGGCTATTTCGTCGATGGCTATCATCATTACCGTCTGCACGGGCGCGACGAAGGCCGCCTCTGCAGCCCGGTGTTCGACACCGCCTGGTATGGCCGGGTCTACCCGATGGTCATCAGCGACATCGAACAGGGCAGGGCGCGCGATCACTGGGATCACTGGCAACGGATCGGGCGCTATCGCGGCTACCTGCCCAATCCCGCCGCACCGCGGCCGGAAAACCCGTCCCGCCCCCGCGCCCGCTTCGGCGGCCTCTGGACGGACGCGCCCGACGCCGCCGACACGATCGCCGGCCGCCACGCAATCGGCGCGCTCAGCGATGCCGATGCCGCGCTTCTCACCCACTGGGTCGACCACGGCTACGTGCTCCTCCCCGGCGCCATCGCCGATCATGTGCTCGACGCCGCGCGCGCCGACCTCGACCGCGCCTATCAGGGCGGATTTCCGGCGCTGCTGTTCCAATGCCTCAGTGCCAGTCCAAACGACATCTCCTGGCGGCCCGATGTCAATACCAAGCCGGCCAAGGCGCTCGATCTGCACTGGCATTCCGAGGCAACGCGCGATCTGATCTTCGCGCCGGCAATCATCGGTTTCCTGCATCTCCTGTTCGAACGCCCCCCCCTCGCCTCGCAGAGCCTCGGATTCCTGCGCGGCTCCGGTCAACCGGCGCATCAGGACACCGCCTATGTCGTCTATTCCCACGCCCGGCGCTTCGCCGCATCCTGGATCGCCCTGGAAGACGTCACCGACGGCGCCGGCGAACTGATCTACTATCCCGGCAGCCAGAACTTCCCCGATTTCATCTACGCCGACCGCCACAAGAGCCTGCACGAAGCCATGCGCATGAACATCGCCGGCGGCAATTCACTGCGCGAGGCCGAGGAACAGCACGGCCAGTCGATCCTCAGCACCGCCGCCGCGCGCAACCTGCCCGAACACCGCCTGCTCGCCAAAGCCGGCGATGTTCTGATCTGGCACGCCGACCTCGCCCATGGCGGCCGGCCGATTTCCAACGACGCCACCCGCCGCAGCGTGGTCGCCCATTACTGCCCGTCCGACATCGCACCCCTGGCGTTCGAATCAGGCCGCTCCACGATGCGCCGGCACGGTGCGACTGGCTATTACAGCACGGTCGTCTATTAAGGCGGCATGTCCGCACCCCTCCTGCCGATCCGCATCATCCGCGGCCGACCCCGCCTGTTCACCGGCCTGCTCTGCGGCCTGCTCGCGCTGCCGTTCCTTCCCGCCACGCTCCCCGCGACCACGCGCGGCGTCATCGCCTGGGATGTCGCCGTCGCCGTTTTCCTGATCCTGGCGACCAACCATTTCCTCCGCGCCGATCATCATCGCATCGCCTCCGACGCGGCACGGCAGGAAGAGGGCGAATGGACCCTGTTCGCCCTCACCATCATCGGCGCGCTGATGAGCTTCACCGCCATCGTCATCTTCTCCGGCCTCGCGAAACTCAAATCATACCACACCGAATATATCGCCCTCGTCGCCCTGACCCTCGCGGCCTCCTGGCTGATGACCCAGGTCACCTTCGCCTATCGCTACGCCCATGAGTTCTACGCCACCACCGAGGCCGGGCCCGAGGGCGGCCTGAATTTTCCGGGCGAGGACGCACCGGATTATCTCGATTTCATCTATTTTTCCTTCGTCCTCGGCATGACGTTCCAGGTGTCGGACGTCAACATCACCGGCCGCAAGATGCGCCGTCTCGCAACCCTGCAAGGGCTGATCGGCTACATGTTCAACACCGTGGTGCTCGCCCTCGCCATCAACATCGCCGCCGGCATCTTCTGACCG
>NZ_JBMFGY010000001.1:73373-91231 GCF_049977125.1 Acidiphilium sp.
CAACACCGTGGTGCTCGCCCTCGCCATCAACATCGCCGCCGGCATCTTCTGACCGGGCGATGACCGAAGCGGAATTCGTCACATTGGTGCAGCAAAATCCGATCAATCGGCTGATTCTCGAGCGATTGCCCGCACTCGGCCTGGACGGCGCCTATCTCACCGCGGGCTGCCTGTTCCAGGCGGTGTGGAACCATCGCACCGGTCAGCCGATGGCGGCAAACGTCAATGATTACGATGTCTTCTACCATGACTCATCGGATCTTTCCTGGGAGGCCGAGGATCGGATCATCCGCAAGGCGGCCGTGGCATTCGCGGATCTGGACGCGAGGATCGAGGTCAAGAATCAGGCGCGGGTGCATCTGTGGTATCATGACCGATTTGGATCGTCCTGCCCCGCCCTCGAATCGGCGGAAGACGGCATCGGACGGTTCCCGGTCCGGGGCACCTGCGTCGGCCTTCAGGCCACGACCAACCGATTATTTGCCCCCTTCGGACTCGACGACATCGCCGAAGGCCTCCTGCGTCCCAATCCCGCAGTGCCACTGACCGCGCGCTTCACCGCGAAAGCCCGAAGTTACCAGGCGCGATGGCCGCATCTGCGCATCCTGCCACTGTGAACCCGCCTGACCCGGCGTCACTCATACATCGTGACGTCCCAGGACACGACATGACCCCGCGGCACGATCGGCAACAGCGCGGCGATCGCGATCTCCGCCTCGTCCGGACTGGTGTAGAACTCGATCGCAAGCGGCAGATCGACATCGAAATGGATCATGTCAGCGGCGTGGATCACCCCCCGCGCCGACAGTCCGGCGATGCCGCGCAGCACCGACACACCGGTGATATGCTGCGATTTCAGGATGTTGAGCACCTCATCCATCAACGATCGCCGCCGGCTATGGTCGGATTCGTGGATAGCGATGCGAATCATCGTGGCGGATTGCTTCATGGCTTCGCTCCCTCACAGATTGCGCGCGACATAGGCCCCTAGAAACACACCGGCGAACCCGAGCACGACCGAGAGCAGAATATACACCCCGGCCTTGAGTGCCTCGCCATTTTCGACCAGCAGCAGGGATTCGAGTTCGAAGGTGGAAAACGTCGTATAGCCCCCCAGAAACCCGGTGAGAACACCGGTGCGCAGCGCGGGACCGATGGCGTAGCGCTCCATCGTGGCAAAGAACAAAAACCCGATCAAAAACGAGCCGAGCACGTTGATGCTGAGAACCGCGACGGGAAAATCACGCCCGAACGTATTCTGCACAAGGATGGTCTGACCATAGCGCGCCCAGCAGCCCAACGTGCCGAACACGGCAATGGCGAGGAGTGTTTTCATGAAAGCCCTTTCGCGGATCTGACACGCCGACGCGCCCGGCGGCGGACACTGCGGCAAGGCGGTGGGGTCCGGGTCGGCACGGCGGCGCAACCCGCCTTTGCCGGCGCACGGATAAAGGAGAACCAACTGACATCGCCCCCGTGGTCAATCCCAAGGCGAACATTATCGGGGCGAACATTATCGGGGCGAACACCATCGAAGTGCCAAAATGGTCGGCTCGGTGCCCGATTGTCAACTCGCGCGCGGTTCGGGTGTAGTCTGTCCGATCGACCAGCCCGACTGACCAGCCCCAAGCCGCGGAGACGATGCGATGAGCATGACCACCGAACCGACGAAACGCCGCCCCCCGGCCTCACTCGAGGAATTACGCAAACGCCGCCCGCCGCTGCGCGACTATCTCCAGGCCGACCCCGAAACCATCACCCTGTACGATCGACTCGCGGTGTGGATCACCCGCAGGGTCGGCACCATGGGATTCTTTCTGCTGATTTTCGGCTGGACCGCCCTATGGCTGAGCTGGAACCTGCTGGCCCCCAAACCCCTGCAATTCGATCCGCCGATGGCGTTCGTGTTCTGGCTGTTCATCTCGAACGTGATCCAGATTCTGCTGATGCCGCTGATCATGGTCGGCCAGAACATCCAGGGCCGCCAGGCCGAGCGACGCGCCGAGCATGATCTCGAGGTGAACGTGCGGGCGGAGGAGGAAATCGAAATCATCCTCAACCATCTCGAGTACCAGAACACGATCCTGATCGCGATGCTGGCGAAACTCGATCTCAATATCGACGAAATCCGGGATATCGACGAAATCCGGGCCGAAACCGCGCCGTGAGACCCGCGCGCGCCCTCATCGATCGAGCAGCGCCGCCCAGCGCGCCGCCATCGCCGTGAAGTCGAACTGCGCCTCCGCCCGCCGCCGGTTGGCCTGGCCGATGGCCGCCGCGCGCGCCGGATCGGCCAGCAGTGCCGCCAGCGCCGCGCCCAGCGCCTGATCGTCACGCGGCGTCAGAAACGCCCGGTTCTCCGGTGCCACCATCCGCGCGATGTCACCGACATCGGTGGCCACCACCGGCAGGCCGCAGGCCATCGCCTCCATCACCGACAGCGGCATTTGTTCGGTGTCCGAACTCAGGGCAAACACCGAAAACGCGCGATACAGCGGCGCGGGATCGGCAACCGCCCCCGCGAACCGGACCGCCAGCCCCGCTTCCGCCGCCAGGGCTTCGAGCGCGCCCCGCTCCGGTCCATCGCCCAGGATCGTCAGCTGAAACATCTGGTCGCGCCGCGCGATCGCGCCCGCCCGGATCAGCCGGCCGACATTCTTCTCCGGCCGTAACGCCGCGACGCAGCCAACCACCGCCATCCCCGCCGGCACGCCGTCAGCGGGGCTGAACCGGGCCAGATCGATGCCGTTGGGAATGTAATGCAGCCGCGCCGCCGGCAGCCGCCATACCCGGGTCGCGGTATCATACAAGGTCTGCGATGGCACGATCACCTCGCTGCCCCGCAGCACCAGCCGCCGCGTCAGCACCCGGCGCGGGATCTGCCGGTCGCGCTCGTCCCGGCCAAACCCATCCTCGGTATGGATATGCCGCCCCCGCATCGTCAGTTGATGGGCGATCGCCCATTCAATCGCCCCCCAGTTGCTGGTGATCAGCAGATCAGGGCGGAGCCGTCGCAGCACCTGCGCGATCCCGCGCAACCGTGACGCCAACCCCCCCGTCATCGCTTGGATCGCCGGAAACGACACATCGAGCGAAGGATCGAGCCGGTCGCGGCACGAAATGTCACCATCGAGCGCCACGATCGCGTGGCTGAACCGCGCGCCGTAGCCATTGGCCAGGGCGGTCATGCGCATCTGCGCGCCACCGGCGGCAAAGCTCGGAAACACATGCAGAATCCGGCGTGGTCCCCCGCTCATGGCGCCAGCGACGCAACGACACGCCGCGCATTGCCGGCCCAGGTCAGATCGCGCCTGATAATCTCCGCCCGCGCGGCCGCGCCGAGCCGCGCGCGCAACGCGGGATCGGACGCGAGCCGGGCGATGCAGCGCCACAGCGCCTCCCAGTTTTCCGGCTCGAACAGCAGCGCCGTCTCGCCATCGACCAGAATTTCCCGCAGATTGGGCTGGTCAGGCGCCACGATGGCGCAGCCGGCCGCCATATATTCGAATAATTTCAAGGGTGACGCATAATCGACCGCGCGCGGTTGCAGCGCGATGTCGATCCCGGCGAGAAACGCCGGCACCGCATCGCGCGCCACCAGCCCGGCGAAGGTCACATAATCACCCAACCCGTGGGCGGCGACCATCGCCTCCAGCGACGCCCGCGCCGGGCCTTCCCCGGCAATGATGAAATCGAACCGCTCAGGGCTCGCGGCCAGCGCCTCGATCACCGGCTCGATGCCATGCCAGGGCCTGACGAACCCGATGAACCCCAGCACCGCGCGCCGTTCACCTCCCGGCTCGCGCCCAACTCCAGCCTGGCGTTCAGCAAACCGCGCCAGATCGATGCCGTTCGGCGTGATCACCACCCGCCCCGGCGCAACCCCAACCGCGGTCATCCGCGCACCGAGCACGGCGGTGACCGCGAATACCCGATCTGCCGCCCGCCATACCGTTCGCTCCGCCCACCGCGCGAGGCCGCCGAGCTTCAACCCGCCATGCGCAATCCGCTCCGCCGCCAGCGGCGCGTTCACCTCGACCAGAAACGGAATGTTCCGCTGCCGCGCCAGCCACATCCCCGCCAGATAATAAAGATTATAGCGTTCATAAATGAAATCCGGGTTAAATTCCCGCGCCGCCTGCCGCAATCGCCACCATGCCGGCACATTATAGGCAAGCTCCGCGAGTTCACCGAGCGCGCCGGGCAGCACTGCGCGCAACCGGGCGACCCAGGTGGTCTCCGCCCCGAAACCGGTCGATTCGTAAAACGATGGCCCGACCACGCGCACCTCATGCCCCGCCGCGCGCAACGCGGCGACCAGATCCTCGACATGAACCGACTGGCCGTCCCGCGACTGGATCCGATGGCTGTATAAAATCCGCATGTCAGACCGCACCCCGTAGCAATCGCCGCCGCAGCGCGCCCGCCGCGCCGCGCGCCAGCAGCGCCATCCCCGCCGGATAGCGCGGATTGATCACCAGCGCCCCCACCCGCTCGCGCCGGCGATCGACCCACAGCCGCTTGTACGGATCATCGCCCCGGCCAAAATCGAGCACGCTGGGCCGATCATCCCGCAAAATCGCCTCGATCATCCGCGCCGTCAGCACGGTGCCCGGCGAAAGCGCCGCCGCCGCCTCATCATGCGCGAGTTTCAGCAGCATCGCCCGCCCGCCCGAAACCGCCCAATACTGCGCCGCGATCGGTCCCTCCGCGGTCGAGAGAACCCCCAGCCGCAGCAACCCGGCCGCGGCCAGGGCGCGCATGCATTCAGGGTTGAACCCGGCAAAGGGTTCGGGCTGTTTCCACGACACCGCATAGACACGCTCGAAATCGGCAATCCCGCCCGCCAGCGCGTCACCCCCGCCGATCAGGGCGAACCGCGTGGCCTCGCGCGCCCGTTTGAGCTTGCGTCCCACCGTGCTGCGCAACGCCCCGGGCCGGCTCGCCAGCCACAGATCGAACCGATCGGTCGCGACCGGCGCGAACCATTCGCCGAAATGGCTGAACCGCTGCACCACCAGCCCGGCGGCGGCGACACCGGCCAGAAACGCCGCGAGCCCCGGCTGATCCGGGTCCAGCGCATCGAGCCGCACGCGCGACCGCGCCCGCGCAACCCGGCCGAACGCCCCCCCTTCCCGCCGCGCCGCCGCATCCGCCGCCGGCAGTACCGGTGTGAATTCCAGCGCATACGGGCTGGACAGGCCAGCCATCACCACCCCGCCCCGGCACCACACCGGCACCGCCGCCGCCGCGCCCACCACGCAACCGGCGTGCTGACCCGGCGGCACGGCAACGCGCGACAATAAATCGAACCAGGCATGGCTCGCGAACCAATCCGCCGCCGGATCAGCAAACCGCCCGATCACATCCGCGTCCAGCGCGCGCCACGGCACCAGCGCCGCCTCGCCCTCATGCCCCCCCATCGTCACGCCTCATCATCACGCCTCATGCGGGGGACGATCGAGGCAGGCGGCAACAAAATCGCGCGCCTTGAGCCGCCAATCCGCCGCCGCGGCACAGGCAAGGCCGCGCCGCGCCAGATCGATCCGCAATTGCGGATTATCATATAATCGCCGCATCGCCGCCTCGATCGCCCCGATCGCATGACCATCCACGACCAGCCCGTTCACGCCATCGCTCACCGCATCGACGCTGCCGCCATCCCGCCCCGCGATCACCGGCACGCCGGCGGCGTTGGCTTCAAGAAACACCAGCCCGAACCCTTCGGTATCCCCCGAGGGCAACGCCCGGTTCGGCATCACGAAGACATCGCCAAGCGCATAATGATCGGCCAGATCAACATCGGCCACCGCGCCGGCGAACACCACCGCCTCGCCAACGCCCATCTCATGGGCAATCGCCGCCAGCGTGCCGGCATAGGGTCCGGTGCCGACCACCAGAAACCGGCATTCCGGATGATCCCGCCACAGTAGCGCGAAGGCGCGGATCGCATGATCGATCCCCTTCTTCTCCAGCAGCCGGCACACCGAAACGAACACGAACGCCCCCTCCAACCCGTATTGCGCGATCAGATCAGCGCGATCCGCCCGGTTGGCGAAGCGTCGGAAATCAACGCCGTTCTCGATCAGTAAAATCGGCGGCGCCGCGACATCTTCCAGCAGCCGGCGCACCGCATCGGCGGTGAAGCGGCTGACCACGATGATGCAATCCGCCGCCGCCAGCGTGCTGCGCCGGCGCGCCCAATCCGCATCGTAATCATCGCGCGTGGTGATCTCCTCGCCATGGATATACACAACGCGGCGCAGCCCCGGCCAGAACCGCAGCACACCGAACAACCAGCCCGACGGCACCAGCTCGCCGATGCACACCGCGCCGATCCGCCCGCTCCGCAGCGCCGCCCGCACCGCGCCGATCATCTGCCAGCGGATCACCAAATCGCGCGCGATGAAGCGCAACCGGCCGAAACCGCCCCGGCGCGGCCCGTCGATCGGGGTGCGCAGCAGCGCGAGCCGCGTCACCCGATACCCCGCCCGCCCGTCGCGCGGCCGCGCCGCCAACCTGTCATGCTCGCGCCAGCCGATCAGCGGCAGGCCATCGGTATAACTGATCCGCGGCGCCAGAACGCTCACCTGCGGCGCCGCCTCACGGGCCAGCGCGCCATACACGACCGCCGACCCTCCCTGCACCGGCGGAAAATTATTCGCGATCAACAGAATCTCGTCCCGCCCGCCCGTCATGACGCAGAGTCACCCGCCGCCCCGACCGGCGGTGCCGGCCGCAGCAGCGCCGGAATTTCAGTCACCGCCGCGAACCGGCAGCCGAAATCGTCGCTCAGCGTGCACAGAATCGAGGACAGATCGTCATAAAACCGGTGCAGATCGGCCCGCGAGCGCACATACGGGTTGCGCCCCGGCACGATCGAGGAGCTATGGAAACTGAGCGGCAGGATCGCCTGCCCCCGGCGCGTCAACCCCTCGACCAGCCGGATCATCGCGCGCGGATCATTGCCTTCGGGCGAGAGGGTGATGCGCTCGGCGCAGCCGAGCCGCGCGAGCACCCCGGCCAGCGGCGTCAGCTTGCCCCTGGCATGGATCAACCGGCGATACAGCCGGCTCCCCGCCCCGCCGCCCCAGCCAACGATCGCACGGCCGAGCGGCAATTCCAGAATCGGCCGTTCCGCGCCGAACCAGAACGGCACGAAATCGATCCGGCTGTAATCCGGCCCCGCCTCCTCGATCATCGAGGTGCGCGGCGCCACGCTGGTGTCGATGGTGATGCCGGCCTGCTCGATCAGCGCCGCGGTCTGCCGTCCCAACCCGTAGCGCCCGGCGCGAAACACCAGCGGCGCCGCGCCGAAACACGCGCTGAACCGCCGGGACAGCGAGTCGAGCTTGCGCGCCTCGACCTCAGGGGCAAGATTGCCGCCGAACGATTGCGCGGTGGTGCCATGGCCCTCGAACGGCGGCGTCACCCAGGGATGCAGCTGAAGCCCGAGCGCCGCCTCGCCGCGATCGCGATACCGGGCGAGCAGACGCACCACATCGGGATTTTCCAGCACCGGATAGGTCACCAGATAGGTCGGCACCACGCCATGCGCGGTGAACACCGGCTGCAAATCCGCGATCCGCGTCAGATAGGCGGTGGCGTAATCGGTGCCCTCGGTCGGATCGGCCCAGTCGAAATCCTCTTCGGTATCGATCAACACGGTCGCGACCCGCATCGTCTCGCGCAACACCACCGGGCGGGGATTGGGCAACATATCCGGAAACATTGCGGCTTTCAGCAATTCCAATACCATAACAGGATGACATGGTTGGCCCAACCTCACAAGCGATGGCCGGTCGCGCCCGGCCTCGTCGCCCATCTGCGCCCGGCGCCGGACGCCGAAACCCTCGGCACCCTCTGGCGCGGCCTCGAGGCTGTCGCGGAAGCCTCGGTGTTCCAATCCTGGCTCTGGCTCGGCTGCCGCTTCGACTCCCGGTTCGACCGGGCAATCATCCTCACGATCGAGGCAACCGGGCGCGTGCTCGCGATCGGGCTGCTGAACCGCGCCCGCCACTGGTTCCTGCCCCTCGCCGCCCTGTCCGAAACCGGCGACCCCGCCGAGGACAGCGTCTTCATCGAACACAACGGCCCCCTCGTGGCGCGCGACCATCCCGAAATCCGCCCGCTCTGGTTCGCCGCCGCGCTCACCGCGCGATCCCCCCTCGGCGCGCTGCTCCGCGTCTCAGGCATCAGCGATGACGATCGCGCCGCGGTCCAGCGCCATGGCGTGACCGATCTGGGCATCACGCGCCCCGCGCCCTGGCGCGATCTCGCCGCCCTGCGCGCCTCAAATACCGACTGTCTGAGCGCGGTCTCGGCCAACACCCGCCAGCAGATCAACCGGGCCAGGCGGCGCTCGATGGCGGCGGGTCCGATCACGCTGACCCGCGCCGACACGGTGGCGCTGGCGCAATCCTGGCTGGCGGCCCTGGCCGCGCTGCATCAGGCAACCTGGCAGGCCCGCGGCAAACCGGGCGCCTTCGCCAACCCAGCGTTCCAGCGCTTCCATACCGAACTGGTCGCGCGCGGCGTCACCTCCGGCGCGGTCGATCTGCTGCAAATCACGGCGGGACCACAGGTCATCGGCTATCTGTACAATTTCGTCTGGCGCGGCACGGTGAGCGCCTATCAGAGCGGATTCGCCTATCAGAACGCCCATCCGCACGAAAAACCGGGTCTGGTCTGCCACGTCGCGGCGATGCGCCACTATCAGGCCGCCGGACTCGATCGCTATGATTTTCTCGCCGGCGGCGATCGCTACAAGACCAGCCTGGCCGATCAAACCGTCACGCTGCACTGGCTCCTGGCCGCGCCGCGCCTGACGCTGGCCGCCGCGGCGCTCGCGGCCCGCACCACCCTCGCCGCCCGCCGCCGCCCGATCGCCCGCCCCGCCGGCGCCATCATGCCGACCACACCAGATGGTGTTCACCGCCCGGATTGACGGAACCGCCCGGCTGGACATTAAATCGTTTTCAACCGACCTTCATCCAGGAGAGCGCCATGCAACGGCAATCACGCGTCACGATCAGGCTCGCAACCGCTGGACTTCTGATGACGGCGCCCGCCCTGCTGATCCCGGCGGCGCAGGCCGCGCCGCTGACCCCGGCGACATCGGTGACCCAGGCAGCGGCGCAAGGCCTGCACATCTTCAACCATGACAAATTCGGCGGCGTGCGCACCTGCTCGGCCTGCCACATCAACGGCGGCACAACGATGGGTCAGGTGCCCGGCGGCGGCAAGATTCCGAGCCTGATGGGCGTCGCCGCCCAGTTCCCGCGCTACAACCCCGCCGCCCACCAGGTCGTCACCCTGAGCACGCAGCTCGACCATTGCATCACGGGTGGATTGCAAGGCAAAGCCCCGGCGGCGAACAGCGTGGCGATGACCGATCTGATCACCTACCTCACCAAACTATCCAAAGGGTCGGTGATGGGAACCCAATTCAAATAACCACGCCCCAATCACCGCCCCGGAACCAGAGGAACGAACGTTTTTTGCTGCTTTTTTTCAAAAAAGCAGACCTGCCTTTCTCGCCTCCCACCGCGACCATCAAACAGCGGCACAAAACTCCGAATGACCAGAGCCGCCGCCGCCCCTTGCGCTTCACCTAGAGCGATAGGCTGAAAGCATAACGCTCTAGCTCTATGTTTTCTCGAGCGATTTCATGCGATTATGTTGCCGCTACCGCGTCAACTTAATCGCATATCGCTCTAGCCCTGCGAGCGCAAAAACCGGCTGAACGCCCGCAGCGACACGTCAGAGACGTGATGCTCGATTCCCTCGGCATCCGCCTCGGCGGTATCCGGTGGCACCCCGATCGCTTCGAGCACCTGCACCACCAGCCGATGCCGCGTTCGCACCCGATCCGCCAGCGCCACCCCCGCCTCGGTCAAAAACACCCCGCGATAGGGTTTCGCCGTCGCCAGCCCCTCGCGCTTCAAACGGTTGATGCTCTTCGCCGCCGTCGGATGCGAAACCCCCAGCCGCCGCGCAATATCGATCGGCCGCGCCTCGCCGTTGATCGCCAGCAGATCAGCGATCAGCTCGACATAATCCTCCAGCAGCGCCGTCGATTGCGCCGTCCGCGCCCGGCCGAACCGCTCCGCCTGCGTCGGCTCGGCGGGCAGCGGCTCGTGAGGTTCAAACTGGGGTCGCGCATTCATGTTTGCCTCCGCATCCTCGGGCAATCGCCCCCGCCATCCATAGCGACCTCGACGTCAAACGCCAATCACCCGCCCCGGTGCGGCACCGCTTCAATCCTCCTGCCCGAGACCGCCCGACCGCACGATAAAATCGGCGATCTCGTCAACCCCGCGCCCCGCCCGGATATTGGCGAACACGAACGGACGCGCCCCGCGCATCATCCGGGCGTCGCGCTCCATCACCCCCAGATCCGCCCCGACGAAGGGGGCGAGATCGATCTTGTTGATCACCAGCAAATCGCTGCGCGTGATGCCCGGCCCGCCCTTGCGGGGGATCTTGTCGCCGGCGGAAACATCGATCACATAAAGCGTGACATCAGCCAGTTCCGGGCTGAACGTCGCCGCCAGATTATCACCCCCCGATTCGATCAGGATCAGATCGAGCGCCGGAAACCGCGCCTGCAAATCGGCCACGCCCGCCAGATTGGCGCTGGCATCCTCTCTGATCGCGGTATGCGGACAGCCCCCGGTCTCGATGCCCAAAATCCGCTCCGGCACCAGCGATCCCGCGCGGGTCAGAAATTCCGCATCCTCCTTGGTATAGATGTCATTGGTGATCGCCGCGATATCGAACCGATCGCGAAAGCGCCGGCACAGCGCATCCATCAGCGCCGTCTTGCCCGAACCGACCGGCCCGCCGACCCCGACCCGAAGTGCGGATTTTTTCATATCGATGTCTTCATGAGCGGAACAGCCTCGTATATTGGGTTTCATGTCGCATCGATGCCATTTCGGCGCCGATGCACGCGCTGGCAATCGTCTCGAGCGACGCCCCGCGCGTCGCCGCGACCATCTCGCCAATCACCGCCTCAAGCCCCGCCTGCACCGCCAGCCCGGCGTTCTGCCCGAGCGGGATCAACCGCACCCCGGCCGACACCAGATTGGCGGTCCAGCCGTGCAGATAGGCAATGCTCACCGCCGCCTCATCGATGCCGGTCGCACCCGCAAGCGCGCCGACCGCCACCGGATAGGCGACCGGCCCGATCGCCGCGAAGATGGCAGCCAGCGATGCCGGCATCCAGGGCTTGGCGGCAGCCACGAACGCGGCGCCCTGGTTGATCGTCTCCGCCGCCAACTCGCGTGACGGCGCGCAGGCGGCGGCAAACGCGGCAATCTCCGCGAGGTCGCGCGCATGATAGGCATGGCGCAGCAGCACCGCATCATTGCGCCCGGCGCCATACCGCAGCACATCAGCGAGCCAGGCCGCGAGCCCCGCCGCATCCCTCACGTCACCCGCCTCCACCGCGAACTCCAACCCATGCGAATAGGCGAAGCCACCGGTCGGAAACGCGGGCGACAGCCAGGTCAGCAGATGCAGCAACGCCTCAGCCATGATCATGCGCATAAGCACCCGATTCCGGATCGAACGCCGCCTCGCTGCGCGCCACCGTGCCGCCGAGCCCGGCCACCATGGCCTCGATCACATGATCCGACCGGATCAGCAGCACGGTGCCGCGAAACGCGACATCCAGATGCCGATTGCCCAAATGCCAGGCGAGGCGGATCAGCAGATCGGGCGTGCCGGTAATCTCCGCGAGCGGTTCGGCCGCCGCGATCACCCGCACCATGCCGTCCGCGCCGCAATCCAGCCCATCGCCGTCCCGGATATGCGTGGTCTCCGCCAGATCGAGCAGCAGATCGGCGCCGCCATCGGTCCGCAGCCGGATGCGCCGGCGATGCCGATGATGATAATCGAGCGTGATGGTATCAATCGCCGTCCACGCGCCGCCCGGCACAACCGCGGTGGCGCGCATCAGAACAGGAAATAACGCTGCGTCATCGGCAGCGTCGCCGCCGGTTCGCAGGTCAGGATCTCGCCATCCGCGCGCACCTCATAGGTTTCGGGATCGACCTCGATCTGCGGCGTCGCATCGTTATGGATCATGTCGCGCTTGCCGATGCCGCCGCGCGTATTCACCACCGGGCGGATCATCCGCGCCAGCCCGAGCCGCTGCGCGATCCCGTCATCGATCGCGGCCTGCGAGACGAAACTGATGCAGGTCGCCCCGATCGCACGGCCGAACGCACCGAACATCGGCCGCGCATGGATCGGCTGCGGCGTCGGGATCGAGGCGTTGGGATCGCCCATCATCGCAAAGGCGATGCTGCCGCCCTTGACGATCAGATCAGGCTTCACCCCGAAAAACGCCGGACTCCAGACCACCAGATCGGCGAGTTTGCCCATTTCGACCGAGCCGATCTCGCGCGACAACCCATGAGCGATCGCCGGATTGATGGTGTATTTGGCAACGTAACGCTTGATCCGCGCGTTATCCGCCGCACCATCGCCCGCCAGCGCGCCCCGCTGCACTTTCATCTTATGCGCGGTCTGCCAGGTGCGGGTGATCACCTCGCCGATCCGCCCCATCGCCTGACTGTCCGACGACATCATCGAAAGCGCGCCGAGATCGTGCAGAATATCCTCGGCGGCGATGGTCTCCTTGCGGATGCGGCTTTCGGCGAAGGCGAGATCTTCGGGGATCGACGGATCGAGATGATGGCACACCATCAGCATATCCAGATGCTCGTCGATCGTGTTGATCGTGTAGGGGCGGGTCGGGTTGGTCGAACTCGGCAACACATTGGGCAGGCCGGCGACCTTGATGATGTCCGGCGCATGCCCGCCGCCCGCGCCCTCGGTGTGAAACGCGTGGATGGTGCGGCCCTTGAACGCGGCGATCGTGTCCTCGACGAAGCCGCTCTCGTTCAGCGTGTCGGAATGGATCATCACCTGCACGTCGAACCGATCCGCCACCGACAGGCAGGTATCGATCGCGGCGGGCGTGGTGCCCCAATCCTCGTGCAGCTTGAGCGCACAGGCGCCGGCGCGGATCATCTCCTCCAACGCCGCCGGGCGCGAGGCATTGCCCTTGCCGGCAAAGCCCAAATTCACCGGCAGGCCTTCGGCGGCTTCGAGCATCCGCGCCAGATGAAACGGACCCGGCGTGCAGGTGGTCGCCGCCGTGCCGGTCGCAGGCCCGGTGCCGCCGCCGAGCATGGTGGTGATGCCCGATGCAATCGCCTCCTCGACCTGCTGGGGGCAGATGAAATGGATATGCGCATCGATGCCGCCGGCGGTGATGATCTTGCCTTCCCCGGCAATAATCTCGGTCCCCGGCCCGATAATAATGCTCACCCCCGGCTGGATGTCCGGATTGCCGGCCTTGCCGATGCCGCTGATCCGTCCCTGGGTGATGGCGATATCGGCCTTCACGATCCCCCAATGATCGATGATCAGCGCATTGGTGATCACGGTATCCGCGGCACCCTCGGCCTGGCTGCGCTGGGACTGGCCCATGCCGTCGCGGATCACCTTGCCGCCGCCGAATTTCACCTCCTCGCCGTAAATCGTGAAATCCCGCTCGACTTGCGCGAAGAGTTCGGTGTCAGCCAACCGCACCCGATCGCCAACGGTCGGGCCGAACATGTCGGCATAGGCGGTGCGTGACAGCCGGGCCATTACAACGCCCCCATGGTCAAGCCGCGAAACCCGTACACCACCCGATCCCCCCGCAACGCCACCAACGTCACATCGCGCGTCTGCCCCGGTTCGAACCGTATCGCGGTGCCGGCCGGAATATCCAGCCGATAGCCGCGCGCCGCGTCGCGGTCGAACCGCAGGGCCGCATTGGTCTCGGCGAAATGATAATGGCTGCCGACCTGGATCGGCCGGTCCCCGGTATTCGCGATGGTCAAAGTCAGCGACGCGACGCCCGCGTTCAGTTCAATCTCGCCCTCGGCACAGATTACCTCGCCCGGAATCATCTCAGCACCTCATCGGATCGGATCATGCACGGTCACCAGCTTGGTACCGTCCGGAAACGTCGCCTCGACCTGCACATCCGGGATCATCTCGGCAATCCCCGCCATCACCTGATCGCGGGTCACCACATGCGCGCCATGCTCCATCAGATGCGCGACACTCAGCCCGTCCCGCGCGCCCTCGACCACGAAATCGGTGATCAGCGCGATGGCTTCGGGATAATTCAGCTTCACGCCCCGCTCCAGGCGCCGGCGCGCGACGATGGCGGCCATGGCGATCAGCAGCTTGTCCTTCTCACGCGGCGTCAAATTCATGGGAAGCGGTCTTCGTCACAAAAAACCACGCCAGCCTCGCTCAACATCCCCACACCCGCGGCATCGCCCGCCCTCCTCGCAACATTTCCAACACAAGCAACACGATCATCCGCATCATCGCGCCAGTCTGGGCCAGAATCCGCACCAGAAGCAAGCCATTCCACGCGCTCACCGCCGCCGCGGCGCCATCGAGCGCGGCCCCGTCGAGCATTGAACGAACCGCATCGAGCCGGGCGGCGGCGCCGGGTGCGACGAACAGGATCGTCGCCATGGCGCCCGCATCCCCCAGCATCGCGCGGCGGCGTGACGTCGCGAACGAATGCGGCGGCCTGAACACATCGCGAAACAGCAACGTGCCGTCCCGATACAGCGCGATGCCGTCGCTCAACGTCAGAAGCCGCACCACCTCCCCCATCGCCCCGCGTCCGAAAATCAGCGATTCCACGCCGAGATACCCCGCCGAGCCGGTCAGATCGACCCGCAGCCGCCGCTCCAGCGCGGAGCGGTCGAACAATATCGTCTCCTGCGGCAGATATTCCACGAAAGCCGCATCCGCGATCGCGATCCGCATCGCGATCCGCGCCGGAGCATCGCCGTCACCCTGGCGATAGACCCGCTCGGCCCCCTGGGTGCTCAGCGTCAGCGCCGTGCCGGACTGCGCCGCAATGTCGAGCTGGTGATCATCGCCACCGGCAATGCCGCCGCCGGTATTGAGAAGAATCGCCGTCGCCCAACGTCCGGGTTCCGGCCTGACGATCCGCAGCCGCAACGGGCCGGATTGGTGCAACCGCTCCAGCACCGTCGCCCCGTCGCGCCGGCGCATCGCAAGCCGGATCACCCCGCTCGACCGCTGCGCCAACACCGAATGTCCCAGCATGGCGCCCGGCATCGGCGGCGCGGCGGGTCCGGTTGCCTCATCCACCGTGCGGCTGCTCCCCTGTTCGGCCCCGATCATCGATGCCCAATGCCCGATACCCGATCATCACCCGACCAGACCTGCCATATCCACTCCACTTGGTCCATCACGGCGTCACCCGCTCTGGTGCCGGCCCGCCGCCGTCCCCATCTGACGATCGGGCGCGCGGTCGCAAACAATGCCATCGCCCCATCGTCACGTCTGTTCACCTCCGGGAGTTACCATGATCTTGCTGAAATTCGCACGACCGCTCACCCTCGCCGCCCTGACCCTGGCGCTTTCGGGTTGCGGTTACACGCCAGGCAGCCGCGCCCTCTCGGGTGGCGCGATCGGTGCGGGCGCCGGCGCCATCATCGGTGCCGCAACCGGCACCGGCCCGGCGGGCGGCGCGCTGGTCGGCGGCGCGATCGGCGCGATCGGCGGCGCGGTCACCAATGCGCGGACCATCAATCTCGGCAATCCGCTCTGATCCCGCCTCGTATTACCCTCGCGCCCGCGGGCTGACCCTCAGGACCGGCCCGGCAGATCCGCCCGGTCACGCGGTTTTCGGGACGGGGCCGGCGCGGCGCGGCGCGGCGCCTTTCCGCCCCCCAACACCGCTTCCCCCAAATCATCCGGTTGCGGGGCAGTATGATTGTTACGGGATTTCGACCCGGTCCGGGCGTTGACGCGGGCCGGCGCGCGCGCTGGCATGACCGGCGCGATCGGATGGGGCTGCGGCAGGGGCCGCGCGATCCGCTGCTCATCCTTGGGCTCGATGCAGCGCAAATCCCGATACAGCCCCCCCTCGCGGGCGAAGTGGCGATTATAGAACGGATCATACGCCAGCACATGCTCCCACCGGCTGCGCATCGCCTCGTTCTCGCGCATGAAGCGGGAGAGTTTATCCTCATCCAGATCATCGCCCCGGCTCATGCTCTCGCGATGTTCGCAAACCACATCGGGGGTGAACACGATCTTGAAACCGGCCGCGCGGATCTTGACGCACAGATCGACATCATTGAACGCCACGCCGAATTCAACCTCGTCGAACCCGCCCGCCGCCTCGAACGCGGCGCGCCGGACCAGCATGCACGCGGCGGTGACGGCCGCCACCTCGCGCGCCGCGATGGCATGGGCGATATAGCCGGGTGCCGCGCCCGACAATCCCCGAAACGCATGATCCGCAACGCCGCCAACGCCAAGCACGACGCCCGCATGTTGCACCGTGCCGTTCGGATACAGCAGCTTCGCCCCCACGGCGCCGATCTGCGGATCGCTCAGGGCTTCATTCAGCATCGTGCGCAGCCAATCGGGGTCGCTGACGATGACATCGTTGTTCATGAACAAAAGATACGGATGCGACGATGCCGCAACCGCCCGGTTATTGAGCCGTGAATAATTAAACGGCTCGGCGATCCGCAAGACGATCGTGTCGGCAAGATTGCCCTGTTCGGTGCAGAACATCTCGGCCTCGATGCCCTGCGACCAATTATCGATCAACACGATCTCGATCTTCATCCCGACCGAACAGGCCCGAATCGCCGCGACGCACTGACGCGTCAACTCGATATGATTACGAAACGGGATCAGGATCGACACCCCCGGATCGTCATCGAGACTGAACCGGGTGCGATAGCAGGTCAGCCCGCCCCGCCGCTCAACTTTTGCCGGCAGGTTCCGCCGCTTCAAATGCTCGCCGACCGCAACCTCCCCGGCCAGCGCGGCACGCGGCTTCGCCGCCGCGCCACCGGCGGTCGATTGCGCGGTGATCCGCCAGTGGTAGAGAATCTCGGCCACATGGTGAATCTCATGCGCCCGCAGCCGCTCGCTCAGGCGCAGCAGCAGGTCATGGTCCTGGGCGCCGTCGAATCTTGGGTCGAGTCCGCCGGCCTCGCGCACCAGCGCGGTCTCCGCCACCACCAGATGACAGATGTAATTGAGATCGAGCAGAAACCGATAATTGAAATCGGGCTTGAAATTAGGCTCGGAGAGCTGGCCGTTGCGATCGATCTTGTCTTCGTCCGAATAGAGCAGCCGCGCGCCCGTCGCGGCCTGGGCGCGCATCATCACATCGAGCGCGAACGGTTCGAGCGCGTCGTCGTGATCAAAAAACGCGACGAACGCGCCGCTTGCGGCGGCGAGCGCCCGATTGGTGGCTTCGGCGATGCCGCCATTTTTCGGCAGAACAAACACATGAATGCGCGGATCGACGCGCGCAAGCCGCTCCAGCGTTTCGCTCAGCGCCTCATCGCGGCTCGCGTCATCCACCAGAATCAATTCCCAGTTCTGGTAGGTTTGCGCCCTGATGGAATCCACCGCCGCCAGAAACTCGCCCTGCCGCGGCCGGAACACCGGGCAAAGCACCGAGACCAGCGGCGTCGCCTCGAGCGCGCCATACCGCGCCGCCGCGCGCTGCGCCACCAGCGACTGGCTTTGCCGCACCCAGCTCGCGTAATTGCCCAGAGTCAGCCGTTCGGCCGGCAACGCCGCCTTGAGTTCCCGGCGCAGATGATAGGCGTAGCGAAACAACTCATCGGCCCGCTCGATCAGATTACCCAGCCGCGTCCGTTCGGCATCGGAGGGCACCGCGATTTCCAGCGGGCTGCCGCGCAACAGAACCCGCTCCGGCATGGTGTGAAAATCCAGCACCACGCTGCGCCCGTGGCGCAGTTCCG
>NZ_JBMFGY010000002.1:0-7667 GCF_049977125.1 Acidiphilium sp.
CCCGATCGCAAGATTTTCAAAAATCGCTGATCGGCGGGCGGCGCGTTTGCACGTCTAAATCGTTACGTTATCGCAATAAAAATGGGGAGACGGGGGGATGCGGCTGATCGCCGGTTCTGCCACTTGATGACCGCGCCGGGTTAAGCTAGACCCCGTCGCACGCGAGAGGCCCAGGTAGCTCAGTTGGTAGAGCATGCGACTGAAAATCGCAGTGTCGGTGGTTCGATTCCGCCCCTGGGCACCATCGCGGCCCGAAGTCGCTTCCTTTTTTTGCCAGCGCTTCCTTTTTTTACCGGTATATGGACCTTTATGGTGATGGACGGGATTGAGACCGCGACCGACAGTTTGGAGCGGCACAAGCATTTGAAGGAGCATCCTGAGGCGCATCATGCGCGGCGGATGGCGCTGTTGATCGGCATTTTGGCGGCGGGTCTCGCGATTTGCGAGATGGGCGAAAAATCCGCCCAGAACGACTATATCGCCCGGCAGATCGGGGTGAGTGACACTTGGGCGTTCTATCAGGCGAAATCGATCAAATCCGAAATCGCCGCGGGTCAGGCCGAGCTTCTGGGTGCGTTGGCGAGCACCAGCCACGATGCCGCTTTGGCCGCGCGTGCGAAAGCGGCCGAGGCCAAGGCGGCGCGCGAGATTTCCGATCCGGCGAAGCATGAGGGCAAGGCGCAGTTGATGCAGCAGGCCTTGCGCCAGACCGTGGCGCGGGATCATCAGCTGCATCGTTACCATTTGCTGGAAATCGCGGTCGGTGCGTTGCAGATCGCGATCGTTCTGGCGTCGGTTTCGGTGGTCACCGAGATTGTCGCGTTCGGCCTGGTCTCTCTCGGTCTTGGCGTTGTATCTTTTCTCGGCGGCATCGCCGTGATGGCGCTGTTTTAATTTAATCGCCGAACCATCTGCCCCCTGTTCAACCTTTTCGCGAATCGTTACAAGATTCGCGAGTTGCCGATTCGTTGTTGGCTGCTGCGTAAGAGTCTTCAACCCGCCGGATCAGCCGGCATCGGTGTCATTGCGTTGATGCGGGCGCCGATCGAGCACAGGAAAGAGGCTTCGACCATGTCGAAAGCGTTTCTCGCCGAAGTCATCCAGAAATCAGCCGGCATCACCGGCGTCGCCTCGAACCGCGCCGCGACCGACCTGATGCAGTCGATCGTCAAGGAGCTGAAAAAGACCGGCAAATTCACCCTGCCGAGCTTCGGCACCTTCACGGTGCGCAAAACCAAGGCGCGCAAGGGGGTCAATCCGCGCACCGGCGCCGAAATCAAGGTCAAGGCCGGCAAGACCGTGCGGTTCAAGGCGTCGCCGTCGCTGAAAAAAATGGTCTGACGCTGAAACACCGCCCGCAAGCGCGGATCGAGGGGGGATGCCGCGTAGCGATTTCGGCAACAGGTGAGGCTGATTTCGTTGTTGCAGGCAACGATCGAACTCGATAGTCTCACCTCCCGCGGGGTTCGATCCGGGCCCTCCAGCCGGGGGACGATGGCATGATGGGCGCAACGCCTTGACGATGGGTGGCGAGGTTTTGTCCCTTCGCGGGATCACCAAGCAATTCCCCGGCTGCCGCGCCAATGACGATGTCGATCTCGCGATCGGCCGGCATGAAATCCACGCCCTGCTCGGCGAAAACGGCGCCGGCAAGAGCACCCTGGTCAAAATCATCTATGGCGTGATGAAGCCCGATGCCGGCCGCATCGCCTGGCAGGGCGAGCCGGTCACCATCGCCAACCCGGCCCAGGCGCGCGCCCTCGGCATCGGCATGGTGTTCCAGCATTTTTCCCTGTTCGAGGCGCTGACCGTCGCCGAGAACGTCGCCCTCGGTCTCGCCGATAAATCCGACCGGATCGGCCTGGCCGACCGCATCGCCGACATCTCCCACCGCTACGGCCTCCCGCTCGACCCCGCCCGCGCGGTGCATGACCTCTCGGTCGGCGAACGCCAGCGGATCGAGATCGTCCGCTGCCTGCTCCAGAAGCCCAAGCTGCTGATCATGGACGAACCGACCTCGGTGCTCACCCCGCAGGAAGTGTTCCGCCTGTTCGAAACCCTGCGCCGTCTTGCCGAGGAGGGGTGTTCGATTCTCTACATCAGCCACAAGCTCGAGGAAATCCGCGCCCTCTGCCAGCGCGCCACCATCATGCGCCTCGGCAAGGTGGTGGCCGAATGTGTGCCCGCGGAAAAATCCGCCCGCGAGCTTGCCGAGCTGATGATCAGCGCCCGGCTGCAACCCCAGAATTTCGCGCATCGCATCGAAACCGAAGCCGCCCCCCGCCTGGTGCTCGACCGTCTGACCATCCGCTCCAATCAACCCTTCGGCACCGATCTGAAGGATATTTCGCTCAGCGTCGCCGCCGGCGAGATCCTCGGCATCGCCGGCATCGCCGGCAACGGCCAGTCCGAATTGATGGATGCTTTGTCCGGCGAAATTCCTTCCGGCCGCCCGGAGACCATCACGCTCGATGGCGCCCCGATCGGCCATGACGGTCCGCGCGCCCGCCGCCGCCGCGGTTGCGCTTTCCTGCCCGAGGAACGCAACGGCCATGGCGCCGTCACCTCGATGACCCTCGCCGAAAACGGCTTCCTCTCCGGCCATGTCCGCGGCGCGTTGCAACACCTCGGGCTGATCGACCGGCGCCGCACCGGCGACTTCGCCCGCGCGATCATCAAGGCGTTCGACGTTCGCACCACCGGCCCCGAGGCGGAGGCGCGCTCGCTCTCGGGCGGCAATCTGCAAAAATTCCTGATCGGTCGCGAAATGCTGCAACAGCCGACCCTGCTGATGCTCAATCAACCCACCTGGGGCGTCGATGCCGGGGCGGCGGCGGCGATCTATGAGGCGGTCGTCGCCCTCGCGCGCAACGGCGCCGCGGTCCTGATCATCTCGCAGGACCTCGATGAACTCCTGATGCTCTGCGACCGGATCGCGGTGATCGCCGCCGGCCGGGTCTCGGCACCGATGCCGGTCGGCGCCGTCACGATCGAACAGATCGGCCTTCTGATGGGCGGCACCGCCGCCGCCGCCGAGACGGTGTTCGAGGAGGCGGATGATGCAGTTCCGGCTTGAACCGCGCGGCGAGCGCGCGGTGTTCTGGGTCTATGCCTCGCCGGTGCTTGCCATCCTGCTCACCATCCTGACCACCATGGCGCTGTTCGCGCTGATGGGCGCGCCGCCGGTCAAGGGCATCTACACGTTTCTGATCGCCCCGCTGATCGGCAGCGCCGGTCTCTCGGCCCTCGCCCTGCGCGCGACCCCGCTGATCATGATCGGCATCGGCCTCGCCCTGTGTTACCGCGCGAATGTCTGGAACATCGGCGCGGATGGTCAGTTCACCCTCGGCGCCATCGCCGGCGGCGGGCTCGCGCTCTACGCGCCGAACGCCCCGTTCTTCATCCTGTATCCCGCCGTGCTGCTGTTCGGCATTCTCGGCGGGATGGGCTGGGCGGCGATCGTGGCGCTGCTGAAAACCCGGTTCAACGCCAATGAAATCCTGACCAGCCTGATGCTCACCTATGTCGCGGCGCTCATGCTGGTCTGGCTGGTGACCGGTCCCTGGCGCGACCCGCGCGGATTCGGCTTTCCGCAATCGGCGATGTTTTCCGCCAATGCCACCACGCCGATCATCATCCCCGGCACCACGATCGATCTGGGCAGCCTGCTCGCGATCCTGCTGGCCCTTGCCCTGTGGCAGATCCTCGGCCGCTCCGTGCTCGGCTTCCAGTTGCGGGTGGCCGGTGCCGCGCCGCGCGCCGCGCGCTATGCCGGGTTCAGCACCAACCGCCTGATCTGGATCGCGATGCTGATCAGCGGCGGCCTGTCCGGGCTTGCCGGCATCATCGAGGTGACCGGCCCGATCGGTCAGCTCACCACCAGCGTCACCCCCGGCTACGGCTTCACCGCCGTCATCGTCGCCTTCCTCGGCCGGCTGCAACCGATCGGCGTGATCTTCGCGGGCCTGCTGCTCGCGCTGTCTTATCTCGGCGGCGATGCCGCGCAGATCGACCTGCATCTGCCCAACGCGGTGACCGGCATTTTCCAGGGCATTCTCCTGTTTTACCTGCTGGCCTGCGACATCCTGATCCTCTACCGGTTCCGCCGCCTCAGGCCGATCGCGCGTCCGGCGGAAAGCGGAGCGGCGACATGACCCTGCTTGAACTCACCAGCGTCATCGTCAGCATCATCAGCGCCTCGACACCGTTATTACTCGCGGCATCGGGTGAATTGATCACCGAAAAATCGGGCGTGCTCAATCTCGGCGTCGAGGGCATGATGCTGATCGGCGCGATCGCGGGTTTCGCCACCGCCCATGCCACCGGCAGCGCGCTGCTCGGCGTGGTCGCGGCCGCCGGCGCGGGCATGGCGATCTCGATGCTGTTCGCCGTTCTGACATTGACCCTGCTCGCCAACCAGATCGCCACCGGACTCGCCTTGACCATTTTCGGCCATGGCTTCGCGGCCCTGATGGGCGCCGGCTATGTCGGCATCGCGGCGCCCACCCTGCACAATCTCGACATCCCCGGCCTGACCACGCTGCCGCTGATCGGGCCGATCCTGTTCGGTCAGAACATCCTGGTTTACGGATCGCTCGCCCTGCTGGCCGGCATCTCGTGGTTTCTGCGCCGCACCCATGCCGGATTGATCCTGCGCGCGGTCGGCGACAGTCACGAAGCCGCCCACGCGATCGGCTATGACGTCCTGACGATCCGCTACGCCGCCATCGGGTTCGGCGGCGCGATGGCCGGCATCGCGGGGGCGTATCTGTCGCTCTATTACTCGCCGCTCTGGTCGCAGGATCTGGCGGCCGGGCGCGGCTGGATCGCCCTGGCGCTCGTGGTGTTCTCGGCGTGGCGGCCCGCGTGGCTGCTGGCCGGCGCCTATCTGTTCGGCGGCATCACCTTCCTGTCGCTGTATTTGCAAGGTCTCGGCGTGCCGATCCCCTCGCCGTTCATCTCGGCTCTACCCTATATCGGCACCGTCGTCGTCCTCGTCCTGATCTCGCGCGACCGGCGGCGGATCAGGCTGAACCAGCCCGCATGCCTCGGCAAATCCTTCCACGCCGTCACCTGAAATCGCCCGCCGCAATCAGGGGCGTTCGTCGGCGATCACGCACCCGGCCATTTCCTCGCGCACCAATGCCACGAACATGTCGAGCGCCGCCGACAATGTCCGGCCCTGGCGCAGATAGACCCCGAGTTCGGTGACCACCGGACCCGGCCGCGCCAGCGGCAGAAACACCAGGCTGCGATCGGCGAGTTCGGCCTCGATGCCGATCCGCGCCTGGAACGCCACGACATCGAGCGTCTGGGTCAGGTTTTTCATCAGCGTGACGGAATTGGTCTCCATCATGATGTCGAGCCTGCCCTCGAAGCGCTGCCGCAGCGGCGCCATGAGCGAATGGATCGACAGATCCACGCTCGGCATGATCAAGCGATGGCGCACGCAATGCGCGAAGCTGATGGTGCCCTCGATGGCGTCACCGATCAGCGGATGGCCGGCGCGGACCACCGCCCCGAGGCGCAACCGCTCGACCGCGAGTTGCTGCAGCCCTGAGTCACGGCGCAGGGAGAACGCGATGCCGATGTCGGAATCGCCATCGCGCAGGCTTTGGGGAATATCGTTCGACCCCTCGGTGCGCAGCCGGATCGATAACCCCGGATAGCGCGTGGCCATCCGCTCGATGATGCGCGGCAGAAACCGCGCATTCAGCGATTCGGCGCAGATCACGGCGATCTCGCCGCGCCGGAGTCCGCGCAGCGCCTCGAATTCCGACCAGGCGCGCCGCTCATCCTGCAGCACCGCGATCGCGTGGCGTGCCATCACCTCGCCCGCCGGGGTCAGGCTCATGCCCCCCGGCAGGCGTTCGAACAACGCCAGCCCGAGTTCCTCTTCGAGGTTGAGCACCTGCCGGTTGACCGCCGAAGCCGCGATATCCAGATGCCGCGCCGCCTCGCGGATCGAGCCGTGACGGCGCACCGCGTCGAAATACAAGGCCGTGCGATAGAGCGAGGATTTATGCATGGGAGGGCATTATGCCGGAGGTGTCGGGGTGACGAAAGCCAGCGGTGTCACGCGATCGCGCGGGCTTGGCCGGCGCAGCGGCGCCACATAAGGTCAATCCTGCGGGTCGATCCGGGTCAGCCGTGCGATCAGCCTGGCGCGAACATCGGGTGGGGCGGTCTGGGTGATCGCCTCGCCGAGGTCGTGCAGCCGGCGGCGCAGGTCGTAGAGCTGATCGAGCAGGGACAGCACCACGGGCAGCGCGTCATCGTTGATGTGCAGATCGGAGACGAGTTCGTGGATCAGGCGGGTGCGGGCGAGATCGATCGCGGCGAAGCTGTAGCCGGTGGGGGTGGGATCGGGGCGGACCCACTGGTTTTCGATCCAGCGGTCGAGTTCGGAGCGGGTGACGCCGTCGATTTCGCGGATGACAAGGTCGATGGTGAGGGTTTCGGTGATCATGGTTTGCTGTCCATGGTCTGGCGTGGATTATGGGCGGTCGCGGGTTTCCAGTCGCGCAGGAAGGCTTCGAGGGCGGGATCGACCGGCCCGATGGTCACGCGCAGCGTGGCGTAGAGATCGCCCGCCGGGATGCTGCCGTGGCCGGGCACACCGCGGCCGCGCAGACGCAGCACGGTGCCGTTATCCGAATGCGGCGGGACCCGCATGCGCACCGCGCCGCCCGGGGTCGGCACCTCGATCGGGCCGCCGAGCACGGCTTCGGACAGGGTGATCGGCAGGTCGAGCCTGATGTCCTGCCCGTCGCGCGAAAAAATCGGGTGCGGGGTGACGCTGATGGCGATCAACGCATCGCCGGGCGGCCCGCCGTTGCGGCCGGGGTTGCCCTTGCCGCGCAGGCGCAGGATGTGGCCATCCTCGGTGGCGGGCGGGATTTTGACGTCGAGCACGCTGGCGTCGGGCAGGGTGAGGCGCGTGGTGGTGCCGTTGACCGCGTCGAGAAAGCTGGTGACGAGGCTGTAATGCGCATCGGCGCCGCGGGCGGGACCCTGGTTGCGCGGGCGGTTGGCTTCATTGAACATGGTGCCGAATATCGCCTCGAGGTCTTCAGGGTCCCAGCCGGCGGACGGCCCGCCACCCTGGCTTGTATAGCGCTGGCCGGCGGCGGCCTGGGCGTAGTCGCGATAATGCGGGCGTTGCGGGGTTTCATGACCCTCCGCATCGATCTCGCCGCGGTCGAATCGGGCGCGTTTTTCGGCATCGGACAGCAGCGCGTAGGCGGTGGCGATGTCCTTGAAGCGGGCTTCGGCTGCGGCGTTGCCGGGGTTGAGGTCGGGGTGATGGGTCTTGGCCAGTTTGCGATAGGCGCGGCGGATGGCGTCCGGCGTGGCGTCACGTGCGACGCCGAGGGTTTCATAGGGATTTGGCAACGGGGTTATCCTTGGTCGGCAACAACGGGCATCGGTGCGATCAAAGCACGCGAGAGGCGAATTTCATAGTCCTGCCCGGCCGGACCGGTCATCCCTCCCTGGTGGCGACGGCGTGGCGGGGATGGCGAGGTCGAGGCCGCGATAGACCGTGTTGCGCGACACGCCGAGGCTGCGCGCCGTGGCGCTGATGTTGCCGCCATGCGCGTGATACGCGGCGCGGATGCGGGCGCGGACGATATCGCGCAGGTCGGGGTTGGGCAGGCCAGGGTCAG
>NZ_JBMFGY010000002.1:7767-9584 GCF_049977125.1 Acidiphilium sp.
GCCGCGGCCGCGGCGGCAAGATCGATCGCCCCGCCACCCTGGCGCAGGGCGAGGCGCAGCAGCACGCTCTTCAACTCGCGGATGTTGCCGCGCCACGGGTTTGTGGCGAGCAGGGCGGCGGCATCGTCGGTGATCGTCGTGTCGGGCGCGAAGCGGGCGAGCAGGTGGCGGGCGATGGCCGCGAAATCGCTGCGGTCGGCCAGGGCGGGCAGGGTGATTTCGGCGGTGTTGAGACGGTAGAGCAGATCGGCGCGGAACTGTCCGGCGGCGACCGCCTGGTCGAGGTCGGCGTTGGTGGCGGCGATCATCAGCACATCGACGGTGCGGTGGCGGGTGGCGCCGACCGGGCGGATCGTCCAGTCATCGAGCAGGCGGAGCAGCACGGACTGGAGCGGGCGCTTCATGTCGCCGATTTCGTCGAGAAACAGGGTGCCGCCGTCGGCCTCGGCGACCAGTCCCGCCGCGCCGCCGCGCCGGGCGCCCGTGTAGGCGCCATCGGCATAGCCGAATAATTCGGCCTCGATCAGGGTTTCGGTGAGGGCCGCGCAATTGACCGGCACGAACGCCCCCCGCCGGCCGCTCGCCTGATGGGCGTAGCGCGCGAGCAATTCCTTGCCGGTGCCGGTCGCGCCGCGGATCAGGATCGGCAGGCCGCGGGTGGCGGCGGCGGCGGCGAGGCGCAGGCCGGTGGCGAGGGAAGGGTCGTCGGCGATGAAATCCGGGGCGGCGGGGGGCGGTGCTGCGATCGCGACGCGGCGGGTCGGTTTCGGCAGTTCGAGCGTGGCGACATAGACGCTGCCCACCCGATCCTCCAGCGTGCCGAAGGCGGCGCGGGTGCAGGCATCGTGGAAATTACCGAAACCGGTGCGAAAGATCGCCTCGAAACGCTGCCCCATCACGACGGGCAGACCAGCGAGCAGGAAGCGGGCCTGGCGGTTGGCGGCAAGGACGCGGCCACTTTCCGAAAACACCAGGATGCCGGCGCTCAGTGTCGAGAGATATTCAGGGCGGCTATGGAAGGCGATGATGCGATGGCGGGCGTGGGTCTCGCGCAGCAGCAGGTTTTCGATCTGGATTGCCGCCATGCCGACCAGGGCGCGGGTGTGGCTCTGGCGGGAGCGGCAGTCGGACGAGGCGTCGAGCACACAGGCGAGCGCCCCATCCGGACCGAACACCGGCGCGGCGACGCAGGTGATGGCATTGTGGCGGCGAAAGAAATGTTCACCGCCGTGAATGCTCTGCGCCGTGCCGGTGGCGATGGTGGTGCCGAGCGCGTTGGTGCCGCAATGGCTCTCGTCCCAGAGGGTGCCGGGCTGGATCGCGGCGGCATGGGCTTCGCTGGCGAAGCTTGGATCGGCGATGGCGTCGAGCAGCAACCCGTCGGGAGCAGCGAGGGCGACCATGAAATTGCTGCCGGCGATCTGCTGGTAGAGGGCGCGCAACTCCGCGGAGGCGAGGCGGTGGACCATTTCACGCTGGGCGCGGGCGTGGCGCAGCCGATCGGCGCCGATGGTTTCGATCCGGGGCGCCGCCGTGGGGTCAAGCCCGGCGGCGAGGCAGCGCTGCCAACTGTCGCGAATATCAGCGCTGAGCAGGTCGGTCGCGACCAACCCGTTCGATTCAAGCGCGGCCCGGGCCTGACCGATCCGGTCGTCGGCGTACAGCACCATCGGCATTCCTCCGTTCAGCTTCGTTGGTTCGAGCTGGTTCTGGCGGGCGATCACGCCCGTCCGGGCCGATGCTAATGCATGCATCGGCCGATCCCTAGAAAAAACCGCGCCGGGCAGATGAAATGTTCGAAAACCGTGAAAGTGCCA
>NZ_JBMFGY010000002.1:9684-42877 GCF_049977125.1 Acidiphilium sp.
AAAGTGCCAGACGGTCTGTAAGCCGGGTTCTGTCCGCATCCTTGCGGATGGTGGACGGCCATTCGTCTGGGACGCGCATTGCTGCGCGCCTCGCGCGACCAACCCGGGTGACGGGTCGAAAACATCCCCGCGGCCATGATCGCTCACGCCGCCGGCCACCCCTATTCGGTCTTGCTCCCGGTGGGGTTTACCCTGCCGCCCTCGTTACCGAGGGCGCGGTGCGCTCTTACCGCACCGTTTCACCCTTGCCCGCGGGTTTGCACGCGCGGGCGGTTTGTTTTCTGTGGCACTATCCCTGGGGTCGCCCCCGCCGGTCGTTAACCGGCACCGTGTTTCCGTGGAGCCCGGACTTTCCTCCATCGCCCCCTTTCGGGCCTTGCGACAGCGGCCGTCCAACCGTCTGGCTCAATCCTCTTCGACGATCGGGTAGGGCTGGTCAATGGGCACATTGAAGATACCGCGCGCCATGATGACCGCGATGGCGCCCAATTGCACGGTCGTGGCGCCGAGCAGGCTCATGACCACGCTCGGGGTGATCACCCGCGCCGTGGCGGGGATCAGATGGTCGGCGATGTCGCGCTGGTCGAAATAATAGAGCACGCCGATGAACACGACCGAGAGCACATTGGTGACGGCGAACAGCGAGAGGATGACAATGGCGATCTGCCGCCGGATCGCGGCATCGCCGAGGGCGATGCGGTCCTTGACCGACAGGCCAAGCTCCACACTTTCGAGCCCGACCGCTGCCGACGGCGCCCGGGGGGAGCCGCTCATGACGCGTGCCGCAATCGCTTACCCGTTGAGAATGATACGGACCGGCTCGGCTCTGCCGCTGACGGTGATAGTATGGTCCGGCGCGGCTTCACGGCTGACCACCTGGGCGAGGGCGAGGGCGCGGCGGATTACGGCGGCATTGGTTTTGACGCCGAACAGGCCGCGCAACTCTGCTATCGCCTCGGCGGTGTGCTGATCGACCTCGAAACTGGTGACGGACATGGCTGACCTCCGGTTGATCAATATTTTATATAGTTTTTATATAGAAATTCAAGGGAAGACAAACACCCGGGTGATGGCGCCGATCCGCCCGGCGGTTTCGGCATCGATCACGCCATCGCACCGCGCCGGCCGGAACCGGCGCTGGAAGGCGGTGATCGGCGGCGCCGGATCGGCGGTGATTTCATAGCCGATCGCTGCGAGATCGGCCAGCGGATCGGTGGTGGCGGCCAATCCGTCGGCCCACAGACCGATGCCGCGCGCGGCGAGGTCGCGCCAGGGGAACAATTCGCCGGGGTCCTGCTTGCGGTCCGGCGCGATGTCGGAATGGGCGACGATGTTTCGCGCCGGGATCGGGTGGCGCGTCAGGATCGATCGGGCCAGGCTGACGACGGCGGCGATCTGGGCCGGCGGGAAGGCCCGATAGCCCCATTCATGCCCCGGGTTGACGATTTCGATGCCGATCGAGCGGTCGTTCAGAGCCCGCACGCCGCGCCAGGCGCTGACGCCGGCGTGCCAGGCGCGCCGCGCCTCGGGCACCAAAGCGTGAATCGCGCCATCTTCCGCGACGACATAATGCGAGGAGACCTTGGCCACCGGATCGCACAGCCGCGTGATCGCCTCGTCCCCGCTGCGCATGCCGGTGTAGTGCAGCACCAGATGATCGATCGGCGCGTCCTCCGGCCGGTCGTCCTGGTTTGGCGAGATCACAATCCCCGCTCGCGCTTGATGTCGTCCCAGGCCGCATTGATCCGGGCGACGCGCTCGGTCGCGCGGGCGGCGAATTCCGGTGGCACGCCACGCGCGGCGAGTTGATCCGGATGGTTCTCGCGCATCAATTGTTTCCAATGGGCGCGGATCGTATCGTTGGAGGCGCCCCGGTCGATGCCGAGCACGTCGTAGGGATCGCCCTCGGATTGCGCGAAGGACGAGGGGTTGCCCGCGCGGTTGCGGGCGGCTTGGTCGAGGCCGAAAGCGACGCCGATCCGCGTCAGCATATCGGTCTCACGGCCGTTGATCGGCGCATCGGCCCGCGCGATCGCGAACAGGGCGCTCAGGATCTGTTCGAGCGCGAGGCGATTGTCGGCGAAGCTCTCGGCCAGTTGCCGCGCGTAGGGCTCGAACCCGGTAGAATCGTCGCGCGCCTGATCGAACAGCCGCCCGATCATCGGCACCGCCGCGTCCTCGATGCGGAACTGGCGCTTGAACGAATCGATCTCGGCGCGATTAACCGCGCCGTCGCATTTGGCGAGTTTGGCGGCCAGCACCGTGACGCCGATGGCGAACACCTGATCCCGCCGCCCCAGCATCGCGGCGAATCGCGCGGAATCAAGCGGCAGCGCCCGACCCACGCGCGCGCCGAACGAGCCGAGATCGCCGGTATCGGCCGCATGACCCAGCGCCGCCCCCGCAATGGCCCCGATCGGCCCGCCGAACGCGAAGCCAGCGATGCCGCCGATAACCTTACCCCATACCGCCATCTCTGCTATATCGGGTGGCGGGACCGGTTGGTCAAAGGGGGATCGCGCGGTGCTGGCTCAATATTGTCGCATCAAGGCCACCAGGCGCCCCTGCACCTTGACGCGCTCGGCCGGAAAAATGCGGGTTTCGTGGCGGGCGTTGGCGGGTTCGAGGGCGGTGGAATTGCCGCGCCGGCGCAGGCGTTTCAGCGTCACTTCGTTATCATCGACCAGGGCCACCACGATCTGGCCGTTCTCGGCGGTTTCGCCCTTGCGGATGATCGCGGTGTCGCCGTCGAGAATACCGGCATCGATCATTGAGTCACCAACCACCTCGAGCGCGTAGTGCTCGCCCTGACCGATGAAGGCGATCGGCACTTCAATTTCGGTCTGATGTTCGCGCAACGCCTCGATCGGCTGGCCGGCGGCGATCCGGCCATAGAGCGGCAGGCTGACGGCGGCGACCTCGGCGGCGGCGCGCGCGCCCTGGAAACGGGCGGAGAAATCACCGCGGATGACGTTCGGGGCGAATTTCTGGTCGACCCGCTCGGTCGCCACGCTGTCGGCGGGCTGGCGGATCACCTCGAGCGCGCGGGCGCGATGCTTGTGGCGGCGCAGAAAGCCCCGCTCCTCCAACGCGCCGATCAGCCGGTGGATGCCGGATTTGGATTTCAGATCGAGCCCGATTTTCATTTCCTCGAAACTCGGTGAGCAGCCGGTGCGGCGCAGATGCTGATCGATGAAGACCAGCAATTCATGTTGTTTGGGCGTCAGCATGCAATTCCTCGTTACGTCCTGGTCGGCGCCGGTGCGACGATTCGCCCCGAGACTATGGTCGTGATCTGTGACTTTGGTCGTGATCTGTCGCGGTCGCGGAACAAACCGCTAACATAGTGTTCTAGGAAGTGTTTTCGCGTCGCGTCAAGAGGGTGTTGGCAAAATAATCATGATATGTTCCGCTGATGTGCCGCGGGACTTGCCAGGGCAGACGCAATCGCGCCAAGGAACGCCATGGCGATTTTGTCGATCCAATCCCAGGTGCTTGCCGGCAGTGTCGGCAATTCGGCGGCGGCGTTCATCTATGCGCGGCTGGGCTGCGAGGTCTGGCCGTTGCCGAGCGTGCTGCTCTCGCATCATCCGGGGCATGGCGGCGCCGAGGGTGGACCGGTCAAGCCGGCGCGGCTTGCCGCTCTGGTCGCGGGGCTGGCGGCGCGGGGTGGCTTTGCGCGTTGCGAGGCTGTGGTTTCGGGATATCTCGGCGCCGAGGCGGCGGTGCCGGTGGTGCGGGATGCCGTGGCGCGGGCGCGGGAAGCGCATCCTGGCGCGCTTTATTTGTGCGATCCGGTGATCGGCGATGCGGGACGGCTCTATGTGCCCGCCGGGCTGGTGGACGGGTTCCGTGACACCCTGCTGCCGCTGGCCGATATCGCGCTGCCCAATCCGTTCGAACTTGCAACACTGACGGCGCGGGCGCTGCCGGACCGCGCGGCGGCGTTTGCCGCGATGGCGGCGCTGGGGCCACCGATCGTGGTCCTGACCGGATTTGTCGGCGCCGATACCGTGCCCGGCACGCTGGACCTGCTTCTGCTCGACGGGGCGGACCGTCAGGTGGTGACGGTGCGCCGGCTCGATCGGAATTTTGCCGGCGCGGGGGATGCGTTCGCCGCGCTGTTCATGGCGGGATATGTGCGGCGGCGGGCGGCGCTGGCGGCGGTGCGCGGCGCCGCGGCGGCAAGTGCCGCGTTGCTTGCCGCGACCGCGGCGGCGGGCGCCGACGAATTACAGGTGGTGACAGCGCAGAACGACTGGGTCGCGGCGCTGCACGCGACCGCCAGCGCAACAGAGTGGTAAAATCGCGCAGGCGTTCGTAATTTTATTGATTTTATCTAATCGTATAGCATATATTCGTAAATATGGATCTGCCGGGTCGAACGCGCCGGCCCGGTGCCGCGATGGCGGTTCTGAAACAAACTCTTGGGAGAAATACCATGACGACGATGGCCAATTTGTTGAAACGCAAACCCGCGGCACTGATCGGGGTATCGCCCGATGCCAAGATTCGCGAAGTGGTGCTGGTGCTCGCCGAAAAGCGGATCGGTGCCGTGGTGGTGCAGTCGGCCAACAGCGATCTGCTCGGCATTTTGTCCGAGCGCGACGTGGTGCGCAGCCTCGCGGCGAACGGGGTGGCGACGATGGATATGCTGGCCAGCCAGCTGATGACCCGCGCACCGACCACGGCAACCCCGACGACGACGATTTTCGAAGCCGAAACCCTGATGACCGAGGGGCGGTTCCGCCATCTGCCGATTGTCGATGGAGGCCGGCTGACCGGCGTCGTCAGCATCGGGGACGTCGTTGCGGGATTGATGGAACAGCAGGCTCAGGAGGTGCGCAGCCTCCGCGAATACGTCACCGGCGGCGCCCGCTGAGCCGCACTCAATCGGCGTCATAACGGCCAACAGGGGGGGCAGACACTTCACCCGTTGGCCGGATCACCGGACGCTGGATTGCGTCCGGTGATGTTTTGCATGTTGATGTTACTGGCTGCTCGCTGAATCTGAGCTCGTCGGCAACTTCACCTTCGGTGGGGCGCCGAGATTGATCTGCTTCGGCGTGGTCTGCGAACCCGCCACCGCGCCGCCCACCGCGCCGATTCCCGCGCCGGCCAAGGCGCCGATCGGTCCACCGATCGCACCGACCGCGGCACCCGCCGCCGCGCCACCGGCCGCACCGCCCTGCGCGCGCTCGGGTTGCTGTGTGCCGCAACCCGCCAGTGCGAGAACCATGCCAAGGGCGAGCGGAGCGGCGAGAATCGTTTTAGTGATCGTCATGTCGGTATTCCTTTCCGAGATCGTAGAACGCCAGCCTGTCGCCGTCCTGCCTTTCAGGACCATTGACAAACTTACAGAGTGGTCATGCCGCCATGCACGATCAACCTGGAACGATGCCTGGATGGACGAAGTTTATACTGGTGCTCATCTCGCCAGTATTTTCGAGGGCTGAGATTTTTTTTTGGCGATTACTGGGGATTGGGCGGCGCCAGGGGCTGGGCTTGCACGGACTGACCGTAGCCCGACGGCGGACGGTAGGCCGAGGGCGATTGCGCCTGATACTGGTTGATCTGGTTGCGCAGACCCGGGTTTGACGCGGCGGTGCCGGCCGGGGCGGCGTCGGCGCTCGGCGGGGTAGTCTGCGGCGAGATATTGTCGAGATCGATCTGCTTCGGCGTCGTGGTCGAGGCGGTCAGCGCGCCGATGCCGCCCCCGATGGCCGCACCGACCACGACGCCGACCGGTCCGCCGATCAGCCCGAAAGCGGCCCCGGTTGCGGCACCGCCGGCGGTGCCGGTGCCCATGCGATGCGGTGCCTCGGTGCCACAACCAGCGAGCGTGGCGGCGAGCGCGGCCAACAGAAGAGTGGGTCTGAGCCAGCGTAGTTTCGATCCGGACATGATCGGCTCCTTGTGTCGGTACGGTTGGTGGTCGGTTGCATGACGCCGGGAGGCTTGGATAGGCGAGGATTGTGGTAACATAAAGTTTTTCAGCGGCTTATACAAAGGCGTGAAGAGTTTGTGTTAATTCAACGCGATGTCGTTGAACGTGAACCAGAAGCTTGCCATGCCCAACCCGTCCGGACCGGACCCAGGACCGTGGTTTCGCCGGTTTCGCGGCCGTGCGCTACTGGGACTTGCCGGCTTCGCCGCACTGTATCTTTTGCTCGCGCTCAAGCTGGTCGATGCCACGGTGATCGCTCCGATCAAGCCGAGCGAAGCCGTGCTCGCCGCCCAGCGGCCCGATTTCCGCACCCTATTGAGCGCGCCGGATCGGGCGCCGATTCTTGATCGCAACGGCAGGCTGCTGGCGGTATCGCTGCCCGGCGCCGCGCTGTTCGCCGATCCGAAGGAGATCAGTCATCCGCGGCGCGATGCCGCACGGCTCGAAACCGTTCTGCCGATGCTCGATCAGGCCGAAATCGCCCATCGGCTCGGTCTTCGTCCCTACGGGTTCGTTTATCTCGATCGCGATCTGACGGCGGCGCAGGAACTCGCGGTCAACCGGCTCGGGATTCCGGGCGTGTATTTCCAGCATATCTGGGTGCGGCATTATCCGGAGGGCGATCTGGCCGCGCATGTGCTCGGCGGTGTCACACCGGACCAGCGCGGTATCGCCGGGGTCGAGGATTATTTCAACCGCCGCCTGATCGGGCAGCCGACGCAGCCGTTGCATCTCTCGATCGATCTGCGGGTCGAGGACATCGTGCATCGCGAGGTTGCGCGCGCCATGGCGGACTACAAGGCGCGCGGTGCCTGCGGCATCGTCGAGAGCATGACCGGCCGCATCGTCGCGATGGTGAGCCTGCCGGATTACAACGCGAATGATTTGCATGACGCGCCGACCGACACGCTGTTCGATCGGTGCATCTCCGGCGATTACGAGCCCGGCAGCGTGATGAAGCTGATGACCATGCCCGCCGCGCTGCAATCGCGCCTGGTGAGCTATTGGGACCGGTTCGATACCACGCATCCCTTGTTCGTTGATGGGTTTTCGGTCACCGACTACGAGCCGGTGCACTACTGGCTGGCGATGCCGGCGGTGCTGGCGTTTTCCTCGAACATCGGTGCCTCGCGCATCGCGACCATCATGGGGCCGAAAATCCAGCGCGCGTGGCTGCGCAAAATGGGTTTCTTCAAGCCCTCGCCAGTTCAGATGCCCGGGGTGCAGCCGCCGATCTGGCATCCGAAGGACACCTGGAAGCTGCTGACCACGATGACGGTCAGCTTCGGCAACGGGATCGCGATGGCGCCGCTGATTCTGGTCAATGCCGTGGTCGCCGATGTGAACGGCGGGGTTCTCTATAAACCAACCCTGCTCGCCCGCGCCCCCGGCGCACCACCCCGCACCGGCATTCGCGTCATGCGGCGTCATGTTTCGGTCATCATGCGCAAACTGATGCGCGGCGTCGTGCTGTCGGGCACCGGGATCTACGCAAGGGTGCCGGGCTATTTGGTCGGCGGCAAGACCGGCACCTCGCAGGTGGTCGCGCCCGATGGGCGGTATCGCAACCATCTCAACAACTCGTCCTTCATGGCGATGTTTCCCGCCGATCATCCGCGCTATGTGGTTTATGTGCTGGTGGTGCATCCGAAACCGACCAGGAAGATGCAGCATTTTTCCTATGGATTCACCACCGGCGGTTACGTGGCCGCACCGGCGGTCGGGCGGATCATCGCGCGGATCGGGCCGATGCTGGGCATCGCCCCGATCGAGGGCGCGGCGCGGAAGGCGATGAATGCGAAATTCGGTATTCCGTTGAAACCCGCCGTGCCGCCGGGGCGGCGGGCTCTGGGGCCGGGTCATCCGTTTCCGCCGGGGGCGAACCGCTATGCCTATGAGCTGGCCGACCAGCCCCCGCCGCGCCATCCCGATCGTGCGGCGGCGGCGGCGGCGTTGCACCGGGTTGAACTGGCGGTGCCGGGACAGATGATCCGGCGCGATCGGTCCGCCCGCGCCGCGACGATGGCGAGCGCGATCCTGAAAAAGTGAGTTTGTCGCCGATAATTCGTTGACAGGTGTATCCCACCCCATAGTATGCAACCTTAAGTTAATTTATAGGTAAATTCGGCTTTTCGTTTCAAAGGGTGGGATCAACCTATGAGCACAACGACGCTGACGGTCGGCAGTGGAACGGCCGGGTCGGTCACGGAGCTGACGGCCAGTGGTGCCTATGACATCGTGGTCGATGGCGAGAGCGGCATTCTCGATATGGTCGGCACGGCGGGGGCGAGCCTGTCCGCCACGATCCTCACGATCACCGAGAACGGGGTGCTGTTCACCGACCAGATCAGCGGCGGGGCGTTTCAGGATTTCAACCCGACGACGCTGAACACGACCGTGCCGTTTTTCGAACTCGGCTACGTGGCGGGCGGCGGAGCCGATCCCGGGTACGGCACGCTCGATCTCGGCAATAATCTGGTGAACGCCTCGATCAACGCGCCGCTCGAGTTTGGCGGCACCAACAACGACCTGATCCTCGGCTCCAGCCTGTCCATTAGTTTTCTGGCCGAGATTTCGGGTTACGCGACGACCGATACGATCGACCTGCAAGGTGTCACGGGGGCCACCGGCATCGCCTGGACGCAGAACGCCGGAACCACCGGCGGGGTGATCACGCTGAGTTCCGCCACCAACAGCGATCTTGCCCAGATACCGCTGGCGACCGGCACTTTCACCTCCAGCCTGTTCAGCATCACCACCGATAGTGTTGGCGGTACCGAAATCATGGTCGCCTGCTATCGCGCCGGCACCGCCATTGCCACGCCAGCGGGCGAGGTCGCGGTTGAGCGCCTGGCCATCGGGGATCGGGTGTTGACCGCCGATGGCACCGCCAAGGCCGTGAAATGGCTGGGACAGCGCGATTATTCCGCCCGGTTCGCCGCCGGCAAGACCCATCTGCTGCCGATCCGCTTCGCCCCCGGTTCGCTCGGCAACGGCCGGCCGCGGCGGGATCTGTGGGTCAGCCCGCAGCACGCCATGCTGATCGAGGGCGCCTTGATCCCCGCGATCTGTCTGGTCAACGGCGTATCGATCATGCAGGACGCGACGGTCGGGCCGATCAGCTATGTTCATGTCGAACTCGACCGCCACGACGTGATCTTCGCCGAGGGCGCGCCGGCCGAGACCTATATCAACGATGACAACCGCGCGATGTTTCACAACGCGACCGATTTCGTCGCGCGCTATGGGGACGATGCGATCGACCGGCGCTATTGCGCTGCCCGGATCGAGGATGGACCGATCCTGGCCGGGATTCAGGCGCGGCTGGCGGCCTTGGCCGGGGTTGACGCGCCGATGCCGGGATTGGGCGCGCTGGTCGGCTGGCTCGAACGCATCGAGACCGATCGGGACGGCAGTGTTGCGATCGGCTGGGCGATGTGTCCGCAATTTCCCGCGGCATCAGTCTGTTTCGAACTGCTCTATCGTGGCAGGGTCGTTCATCGCGGTCTGGCCAACCGGCATCGGCCGGATGTGGAGGATGCCGGGTTCGGCAGCGGCCGGCATGGTTTTGCCGTGAAAGTTCCGATCGGGGCGTCGCTCAGCGATCTGGTGGTGCGGCGCGTGGCCGATCGCGCGGTGCTGGCCAGCGCTGCGCACGTTGCCGCAGCCTGAGCGATGCTGCGCGGTCGGCTCGACATCGCCACCCGCAGCCGGATCGCTGGTTGGGCGCAGGATGATCACCGGCCGCACCAGCCGGTCGCGCTGCTGATCATCGACAATGACGATTTGCTCGATCGGGTCGTGGCGAACCAGCATCGAGCGGATCTGGCCGCCGGGGGGATCGGTGACGGGCGGCACGGGTTCGATGTACGGATCGAGGGCGGGTTGCCGGGGCTCGGCCAGCATCTGATCCGGGTGGTGCGCGAGCGCGATGGCGCCGAACTCGCGGCATCGCCCGCGCTGATCGCGCCGGCCGGCGCGTTCGACGCCCATGAGACATCGCTGCTGCAATCGCTGCTGGATGGGATCGCCAGCCCGGCCGGGATCGACGGGGCGATCGTGGCACTGTCGGCCCAGATCGATCGGCTGACGGCGCGGCGTGGCGCGGTGCGACCGGCGGCGCGGCGGGCTTTGGTGATCGACACCACCATGCCCGCGCGCGGGCGGGACGCCGGGTCGAATGCGATATTATCGCATGTCGAATCCCTGCTCCGGTTGGGTTTCGCGGTCAGCTTCGTTGCCGCCGATGGCGCGCCGCCGCCGCCGGATGGTCCGCCGATTGACTGGCGCTGCTCCCCGGTCAACCGCAGCGTCGAGGAGGTGCTGACCCGTGAGGCCGGGGCGTTCGACATTGTGTATTTGCACCGGCTGGACGCTGCGGCCTGCTACATGCCGCTGGTGCGGCTGCATCAGCCGCGCGCGCGGGTGATTTACAGCGTCGCTGATCTGCATCACCTGCGGCTCGCCCGGCGCGGCTTCGTTGAACGCGAGGCGGCGCTGGTGGAGCGCGCCCGCAAGGTGCGCGAGACCGAACTGGCCGTCGCCGGCGCGGCCGATATCGTGCTCACCCATTCCACCGCCGAAGCCGCTATTTTGCGCCGATGCGTCGGCACGGCGCGGGTGATCGTGTCACCCTGGGCGGTGACGCCGGGCAAACCGCGCCGGAGCGCACCGTTCGATACGATCGGTTTTATCGGCCATTTTGGCCATGCGCCCAATCTGGCGGCGGCGCGGCGCCTGATGTTCGACATCATGCCCAGGCTGCTTGCCGCAAATCCGGCGATCACGTGCCTGATTGCCGGCTCTGACATGCCGCCGGCGATGCGCCTGTGGGCGGCACCGGGCGTCGAACTGCTCGGCGCGGTTGATGATCTGGCTGGATTTTTCGCGCGGCTGACCGTGAGTGTGGCGCCGATGAGCTATGGCGCTGGAATCAAGGGCAAATTGCTCGACAGTCTTGCCGCCGGGGTGCCCTGTGTGGCGACGCCGGTTGCGATCGAGGGATTGCAGTGGCCGGAGGCGCTGGCTGGTTGTGTCGCCACCGATGACGATGGGCTGGCGGCGGCGGTTCTGGCGTTGTGTGATGACCCGAAGGCCTACCGCAAAGCGGTGGCCGCCGGTCGCGCGATGATCATGCAGGATTGGTCCGCAACCGGGGTGGACGCCGCTTTGCGCCTTGCCGCTGGCGGCTAAAGCCGGCCACTAGCGCAAGCTCGCTCGAGGTTGACGCTCCCGCGTCAGCCGACAGCGATCAACGTGCCCGCACAACAAATGCTCTGGGAACGCCGCCTGGTTCGGCGCTGGCCGCGCGAGCCATGTGATTGATCTAAAATCATTTCGGCGTTGCGATCACATCGCGATTCTCGTCAGGCCGATAATGGTCTATGGGGCGGGGTTTCAGGTCGGGTGAAGGCGAGCATGGCGATTGTGATCACACCGCAGATCGTATTGAACGAACGTGAGATTTCCGAGGTGTTCACGACATCCTCCGGTCCGGGCGGGCAGAACGTCAACAAGGTGGCGAGTGCGGTGCATCTGCGGTTTGATGTGCTGCAATCCGCCGGGCTGAGCGATGAGGTGAAGGCGCGGCTGCGCCCGCTCGCCGGGCGGCGCATGAGCAAGGATGGCGTGATCCACATCATCGCCCAGAGGTTTGCCTCCCAGGAGCGCAATCGCGAGGATGCACGGGCGCGGCTGGTGGCGATGATTCGCGCGGCGCTGGAGCGGCCGGTGCCGCGGGTGGCGACGCGGGTGTCACGCACCCAGAAAGCCAAGCGCCTCGAATCAAAGGCAAGGCGTGGACAGACCAAGATGCTGCGCTCGTCGATCCCGGAGAATTGATGCCGGTTTGCTCTGGTCGCGGCGGAACCGGTGAACCGGCCTCCCCTTGATTTCGTCGATCACCTCCCCAGCCTACAGCGGGTGGTCGCCGCAACGCCGTTGTTGCGCGCCGGGTGGTGACCGCCGCATGGCGGTCCTGGTCACCGTGATCCTGGCCATCACGATCAATGATAGGGATACAAGCCTCATGGCCGATCAGGACGATATTTTTGCCCCCTACGATGCTCCGGCCGGAGGGTGGGGTGCGCTCGCCGCGACGGCCAAGGCATTGCGGCGGCAAAGCGTGGTGGCGCGCGGCAGTAAGGCGCTGCTCGCCGCCAACCAGCCGGAGGGGTTCGATTGTCCCGGCTGCGCCTGGCCGGATCCGAAACATACCTCGTCCTTCGAGTTCTGCGAAAACGGTGCCAAGGCGATCGCCTGGGAAGTCACTGACCGGCGGGTGACGCGGGCCTTTTTCGCGCGGCATACCGTATCGGAGCTGGCGGCGAAGAGTGATTTGTGGCTCGAGGAGCAGGGCCGCCTGACCGAGCCGATGCGCTATGATCCCGCCACCGATCACTATGTGCCGGTGTCGTGGGACGAGGCTTTCGCGATGATTGGGCGGCATATCAACGCGATGGCCACACCGCATCAGGCGGAATTCTATGTCTCGGGTCGGACCTCGAACGAGGCGGCGTTCCTGTTCGCGCTGCTTGGCCGGCTGGTTGGCACCAACAACTTCCCCGATTGTTCGAACATGTGCCACGAACCGACCAGCCGGGGGTTGCCGCTCTCGATCGGCGTCGGCAAGGGAACCGCGGTGCTGGAGGATTTCGAGCACGCCGACATGATTTTGAGCATCGGCCAGAATCCGGGCACCAATTCACCGCGCGCGATGGGAACGTTGCGCGAGGCGGCGAAGCGGGGGGCGCGCATCGTGGTGTTCAACCCGCTGCGCGAGCGCGCGCTGGAGCGGTTCGCCGATCCCAAGAGTACGCAGGACATGCTTTCGAGCGGCGCCAAGATCGCTCATCTGTATTGCCAGGTGAAAATCGGTGGCGATCTGGCGGCGCTGAAGGGGGTGATGAAACTGGTGGTCGCCGCCGATCGCGCGTCCCGCGCGGCGGGCGGACCCGCGGTGCTCGATGATGATTTCATCGCCAGCCATACGCACGGGTTCGACGCGTTCATCGCTGATCTGGATGCGACCGGCTGGGATGAGATCGTTGAAACCTCCGGTTTGAGCCGCGCGACTTTGCAGCAGGTCGCCGATATCTACTGCGCGGCGAAATCGGTTATTTTGATGTACGGCATGGGGATCACCCAGCATCGGCATGGCTCGGAGAATATCCAGCAATGCGTCAATCTGCTGCTGCTGCGCGGCAATATCGGACGGCCCGGAACCGGGATTTCCCCGGTGCGCGGACATTCCAACGTCCAGGGTGACCGCACCGTCGGCATCGATGAAAAACCCACCGCCGCCTATCTCGATCGTCTGGGCGCGGTGTTCGGCTTCGAGCCACCCCGCGAGCATGGGCACGGCGTGGTCACCGCCATCGAGGCGATGATCCGCGGCGATGTGCGCGTGTTCATCGGCATGGGCGGTAATTTCGTCGCCGCCGTCCCTGACACGCCGTTGGTCAAGACGGCGATGCGACGCCTCGACCTGACCGTTGGCATCAATACCAAGCTCAATCGCGGCCATCTGGTTCATGGCAAGGACGCGCTGATCCTGCCGTGCCGAGCGCGCAGTGAGCTCGATGAGCAGGGTGGCGTGCTGCAATCAGTCACGGTGGAGGACAGCATGAGCTTCGTGCATGCGTCGGGCGGATTGCTCGCGCCGGCCAGCGCGGAGCTGAAATCGGAGGTCGATATCGTATGCGGCATGGCGAAGGCGATATTTATCGATCGCCATACCAATATCGACTGGGATGGCTACGTTGCCGATTACGACCGGATCCGCGATGCGATAGAGGCGGTCTATCCCGATCTGTTTCGTGATTTCAACACACGGGTGCGCCAGCCGGGCGGCTTCCGGCTGCATAATCCGGCCAGCGAGCGGATCTGGAAGACCGCATCGGGCAAGGCCAATTTCATGGTGTTCAAAGGTGTTGCCGAAGATCCCGCCCGCGCCGCGACGCCCGGGTTGTTGCGCCTCGCGACCCTGCGCAGTCATGACCAGTATAATACCACGATCTACAGCAATGACGACCGCTATCGCGGCATCAAGGGCGACCGGATGGTGGTGTTCATGAACGCGGCCGATATGGCGGCGCGTGGCATCAAACCGGGCGCCAAGGTGCGGTTGCGGACGATCGCGGACGACGCGACGCCGCGAGTCGTCGAAAACCTGACCGCGATTGCCTATGATATTCCACCCGGTTCGATCGGCGCCTATTATCCGGAGACCAACCCGCTACTGGCGCTGTCCCATCATGATCGACTGGCGGAAACCCCTGCGGCGAAATCGATCCCCGTGCTGGCTGAGGCAATGGCCTGAGACGCCCGGTCGCGCGGGGCCGAAACGTCTTGACAGGGGTGTGCCGATGCCGGTCTTTTAAGCTTGGATATGATTGGACTTCGGGGGAGGGGACGTATGGCTGACCGCTGGCTGGCAGACTCCATCGTGGCGCGGCGCGGCGTCGGGTGGGCGCGCCGACCGAAGCTGCATGACCTCACGGAAGCGGCGCAAGGCCAGTATCATTATACGATCGGTCCGTATTCGGAGCCGGTGTTGACGATCGCGCCAGGCGACCGGGTGCGGATCGAGACAAGGGACGCATTTGAAGGTGCGATCCGCACCGAGCGTGATAAGCCGAGCAAACGGCTGCGGATGCCCTTCGTCAATCCGCAGAACGGCCCGATCATGATCGAGGGGGCCGAACCCGGCGATGCGATCGCGGTGCATATCGAGCGGATGCGCCCGCGCGGCGACAACCCGCGCGGCACCTGCTGCATGATCCCGTATTTCGGCGCGCTCACCGGCACCGCGCTGACCGCCTCGCTGCAGCCGCCGCTGCCGGAAATCACCCGCAAAATCCACGTCGATGAAAAAGAGGTCCGCTGGAGCGCGCGGGTCGTGCTGCCCTATGCGCCGCATATCGGCACACTCAGCACCTCGCCCGAAATCGACAGCATCAACTCCCTCACCCCCGGCCCGCACGGCGGCAATATGGACCTGCCGGACATGGGGCCGGGCAGCATCACCTATCTGCCGGTCCGCAGCACCGGCGGCCGCCTGTTCATCGGCGATGCCCATGCCTGCCAGGGTGATGGCGAAGTCTGTGGCACCGCGGTCGAATACGCGTCCGAGACCACCATTCGCGTCGATCTGATCAAATCCTGGGCGCTCGATTGGCCCCGCCTGGAGCGGCAGGATTTTATCATGACGATCGGCAGCGCCCGCCCGCTCGAGGATGCGACGCGCATCGCCTATCGCGATCTGGTACTGTGGATGGAGGCCGAATACGGGTTCGACCGGTGGGACGCCTACATGATGCTCAGCCAGTGCGGCCGGGTGCGGCTCGGCAATTTCGTCGACCCCAACTACACGGTCGGCGCCGGTATTGCCAAAAAATATCTCGCCCCGGAAGGCAATTAGCATGGACCTCGGCCTGCGCGGCAAACGCGCGTTGATCACCGGCGGCACCAAGGGCATCGGCCGTGCGGTCGCCGAACATTTCGCCGCCGAGGGGGCGGATGTCGCGATCTGTGCGCGCAATGCCACCGAAATTGCCGAAGCGGTCGCGATGCTCGCCGCCACCGGTGTGCGTGCCACGGGCCGCGCCGTCGACGTGGCGGATGGCCCGGCGCTGGGGGCCTGGGTGCGCGATGTCGCTGCCGAGTTCGGCGGGCTGGATATCGTTGTCGCCAACGTCTCGGCTCTGGCGATCGGCCAGGACGAGGCATCGTGGCGGCGCGAGTTCGAGACCGATATGATGGGGACGGTTCGGACAGTGGACGCGGCGATGCCGTTTCTGGAAGCCTCCAGCGCTGCGGCGATTGTGGTGATTTCCTCGGTTTCCGGCCGTGAGGTCGATTTCGCCGCTGGACCCTACGGTGTCTTCAAGGCCGCGCTGATCCACTATGCCAAGGGATTATCGTATCAACTGGCGGGCAAGGGCATCCGCGTCAACGCGCTGTCGCCGGGTAACACATATTTTCCGGGCGGGGTGTGGGAAAAAATCGAACACGGCAACCCCGCACTGTATCAGCAGGCTCTGGCGTTGAACCCGACCGGGCGGATGGGCCGCCCGGACGAAATGGCGCGCGCCGTCGTGTTTCTCGCCAGCCCCGCCGCGAGTTTCATCACCGGCACCAATCTGGTGGTCGATGGCGCGTTGACCCGTGGTGTTCAGTTCTGAGAGCGACGGTTCCGCGCGGGACCGGCGTCCGGACATTCACCGCCGCTTCGTCACCAGATCGTTGATGAAGCCGAGTTTTTCGATCACCGGCGGCGAGAGGATGAACGGGTACAGATCGCTCTGCCCCATGCTGCGGGCAAGACTGTTCATCGCGAAGGTGAGGGGGAGCCACATCGCGATCATCTCATCGATCGAACCTGCGCGATAGGGGTCGAAGTCGCGCGCCAACGGCGCCAGCCTGGCCGATTCGCCGGGCGGGTTGACGCGCAGGCCAAAGGCGTTGGCGGTTTCGATGGTATCGACGATGTGCAGATATTGTGCCCAGGTCTCCGCGAAATCCTCCCAGGGATGAGCGCTGGCATAGGCGCTGATGTAATTGTTCTGCCAGTCCGGAGGAGCGCCTTCGGCGTAATGACGCTTCAGGGCCACGGCGTAATTTGCGCGGTCATCACCGAAAATCGCACGGCACGGCGCCAGTCGATCGGTATCGCGGATCAGCATATTCCAGTAGAAATGGCCGGTTTCATGGCGGAAGTGACCGAGCAGGGTACGGTAAGGCTCGCCGAGCGCAGTGCGGTTGCGCTCGCGGATCACATCCTCCGCCTCCTCGACATTCAGCACGATGACCCCTTCATCATGACCGGTCAGCGGTGGTGGCTTGCCTTGTCGCGCGGCAAGAAATTTGAAGGTCAGCCCATGTGCGGGGTCTTGCTCGCGATCGGGGATCGGCAGGTCGAGATGGCGGAGCGTATAGATCAGCCGATGTTTGGCGGTTTCGATCTTGCGCCACCGCACCAGATTATCGGCGTTTCCAAGATCGGGGACAACCTGATTGAAGCGGCAAGCCTCGCACAGCGCGGGAGGGGCCAGCTCATCAGGATCGGCGGGGATCAGCCAGTTGCAGGCATCGTAGCGCGCGTTGGCGCAGAACCGAACTCTCCGGTCCGGCGCGCTGACCGGTTGCCAGAAACCGTCAGCGACATCGGTGACATCACCAGCATCCGCCGGCCATATCAGAGCGGTGAGCGTGTCGGCGTCGGGCAGATAGCCGAGCCAGTGATGGCACGTCCCACAGAACCGGTTCTCAAAATAGAGTCGCGAGCCGCAAACCTGACAGATGAACAACCGCATCAGGGCATGACGCCGGCGCCGACTACTTGATTTTGGCTTCCTTGAACGCGACGTGCTTGCGCACCACCGGATCGTACTTCCGGAATTCGAGCTTGCCGGTCTGTGCCTTCGCGTTCTTGCGCGTGACATAGAAGAAGCCGGTGTCGGCGGTTGAAATCAGTTTGATCTGGACTGTGCTGGATTTGGCCATGAGTGTTCTCCGATCGGGCGGATATGAGGGAGCCGGGCGATCCGGTCAAGTGCCGTGGGGTGAGGTTCCCGCCGCCGATGCCGCGAGTAGCGGGCGGATCAGCGCCGCGTGATAGGCCGTGGGGTGATCGATCAGGGTCGTGGCGGCGGTGAAATAGCCATTGGCCCCGACGGTCGCCGGGCAGGAATCACGCAGGGCGAGGATTTCGGCCAGCGGCATCGGCGCGCGGGCGGCGCGGGTTTCCGCAAGCGGTTTCGCCAGCATGTCGTGGCCGGATTCCAGGGCGGCGATCTGCTGATCGAGCCCGTTGGTTCCCTGGCTGACGCAGACCTGCGGAAACACGCCCAATCCTTGCAACGGCCAGCCACGCGGTGCGATCATGCGACTCCACGTGACGTATAATTCACCGCCGCCCGGCAGGTTGGTGACGCTCTGCACCAGCCCTTTGCCCAGGGTGGCGCTGCCGATCACCACCGCGCGGTCATTGTCCGACAGGGCGGCGGAGAACACTTCGGCGGCACTCGCGGTCGCGCCATCAACCAGAACGATGACCGGCAGACCATGGGCAAGATCGGCACCTTCGGCGCGAAACAGATGGTTCGCCGCCGGATCGCGACCGATGGTCCGAACGATGGTGCCGTGGCTGAGCAGGGTGTCGACGCTGAGCACCGACTGGCGCAGCACGCCGCCGCGATTACCGCGCAGATCAATGATGATGCCTTTGGGGGGAGGCGCCATCGCCATCAGCCCGGCGAGGCTGGCGGCGAATTGCTCGCCGGTGTCACGATCGAATCCGGTCACACGGATGACCGCGATCCCCTTGTCCATCGTGCCGAACACGCTCTGGGTTGGCACCAGGCCGCGGGTGAGGCTGATTGTCTGCGCCAGGCTGTTGGGCGGCCGTACGGTGAGGCTGATCGAGGTGCCGAGCGTGCCGGACAGGCGCGCCTGCAGGGCCGTGAGGTGCTGGTTGGCCGTGGGGATGCCGTCGATCGCCAGCACCGCCATGCCGGGGGCCATACCGGCCTGATCGGCCGGGCCGGACGGAGCGACCCGGGCGATCAGGATTTTGCGACCCTCGCGGCCGAGCGTTAGACCGAGACCTGCGTGACCCAGGCGCATCGCCCGATCTTCATCGGCCTCGCGAGGGGCTTCATAGCGCGAGTACGGGTCGAAATGATTGAACAACTCATCGAAGAAACTACGGATCACGCCCTCCGTGCCGGCGCGCATCAGGGCAGGGGAGGCGGTGAAGGCATGGCCGGCCAGCGCCGCGCAGGTCGTGCCCCAGGCCGCCGTATCCGTGGGTGGTGGCGCCGCGATCGCGAACAGGACCCGGTTGGGGCCATAGAGCAGCAAGGTCCCTGATTGCTCCTGCACCGTCAGGTCGGGATCGAGCGCCGTGATGCCGGACAGGCCCCAGACCGCCATTTGCGGAATGCTGAGCGGTTCGAGCGTGCGCGGTGCGATGAAGGCGAGGGCAGCGCCCCAGACCGCGCCGGCGCGCGCGACATCGAACCCGGGGGCGGCAGCGGTGCCGCAGAGCGGCAGCACGAGGCAGATCAGGGCGATTGCCTGCCAGACCGGGCGGAACGTGCGACGCCTCATCGACGCGAGCGCTTCCCGGATTTTGAATTGCGACCCGCGGATTTGCCCGGCATCGAACGTGCGGGACGGGTGTCGCCGCGCCCGCCGGGGGAGCGGCCACCATCGATCAGGGCGAATAGCAATCCGCCCGTGACCGGTTTCGCCTCGCGCAGCCGCACCGTGACCGGGTCGGCCAGATGAAATACCACCCGGCTGCGCGTGCCGGAGAGTGTGCTGCTGGCCTCGTCGTGATGCCAGAAATCATCCGGAAGCAGTGCCATCGGGATGAAACCGGACGCGCCGGTCTCGGTCAGGGTCACGAACAGACCGAACCGCGTGACCCCGGCGATCCGTGCCGCGAAATCCTCGCCGATCCGGTCCGAAAGATAGGCGGCCAGATAGCGATCGGTCGACTGGCGTTCGGCATCGGTGGCGCGACGTTCGGTGATCGTGATGGCCTGGGCGATGGCAGGGAAATCGGACCCCGGGTCGGCGCCGAGACCATCCGGGCCAAGCTTGAGGCCGGTGATCAGGGCGCGATGCACCAGCAGATCGGCGTAGCGCCGGATCGGTGAGGTGAAATGCGCGTAGGATTTCAGCGCGAGGCCGAAATGCCCGATATTCTCGGGCGCGTATTCCGCCTGGGACTGACTGCGCAACACGGTTTCATTGATCAAAGGCGCGGCGTCGGTGCCGGCGACCAGTTTGAGGATATGGTCGAGGTCGCGCGGGACCAGCTGGTCGCTCTGCTTGAGGGCAATGTCGAACGTCGCGAGCAGGGAGCGCAACGCATCGAGTTTTTCCGGCGAGGGCGGGGCGTGAATGCGGTACATGCAGACCTGACGTAACCGCTCGAGCTCCTCGGCGGCGGCGACATTCGCCAGGATCATGAACTCCTCGATCAGCCGATGGCTGTCGAGCCGGGTACGCGGGGTGATGCTGGCAACTTTACCCTGATCGGTCAGGGTGATCTGGCGCTCCGGCAGATCGAGATCGAGGGTGCCGCGCGCCTGACGGGCGGCGATCAGGGCGCGATAGGCTGCGTAGAGATTGTCCAGCGTGCCTGGCGGCAGATCGGCGGTGGCACCGGCATCGTGAGCCACCTGCACCGCCTCGTAGGTCATCCGGGCGAAGCTCCGCATCAGGCCGCGGCCGAACCGATGTGATTGCTTGCGTCCCTCGTGGTCGATCGTCATTTCGACGAACAGGCAGCCGCGATCTTCATTGGGTCGAAGACTGCACCAGCCGTTCGAGAGCGCTTCGGGTAGCATCGGGACCACCCGATCGGGGAAATAGACCGAATTGCCGCGATGCGCAGCCTCGCGATCGAGTGCGGTGCCGGGGCGCACGTAATGGGCGACATCCGCGATCGCGACCACGATGCGAAAGCCTGAACCGAGTGGTTCAGCGAACACAGCATCATCGAAATCGCGCGCGTCGGCGCCGTCGATCGTGATCAACGGCAAGGCGCGCAGGTCGGTGCGCCGGCCCAGGCGGGTCGCTTTGGCCGCGGCGGCCTCATCGAGTGCGGCCTGGGAGAAATCGACGGGAATGCCGAGTGTGGCAATCGCGATCAGGCTGATCGCGCTGGCGTCGCCGATCTGGCCGAGATGCTCGACGATGCGCGCTGGTTTCGCGCCATGCCCAAAGGCGGGCAACGGTGTGGCGCGCACCACATCACCAGTGGCGGCGCCATTGGTTTCGCCGGCGGGAACCTGCCATTCTGAACGGCTCTTGCGATCGACCGGCTCGATCCAGCCGCCCGCCGCCTCGCCCGAAGTGGCGGCGCGGAACACACCGATGATTGTGGCTGGTTCATCGTCGAGGCGTTTGAGGGTGCGGCCCTCGTAGCGATCCCCCTCAATCCGGCGCAGCCGCGCCAGAACGCGCGCACCGGGCGCGAGGGCGGGCTGGCCACGTTGTTCGGGTTGCATGAAAACGATCGGCGGGCGGCCCGGCTGATCCCAGCCGACGGGACGGGCCAGAGGATCGCCATCGCGGTCGGTACCAGTGATTTCGACGACACAGCGCTCAGGCAGGACGGCTGACTCGCGCACATGCTTACCCCCGGCTCGAACCAGCGCGCCATCGCGCTCCAAGCCGCGCAGCAGGGCACGCAGCGCCGGCTTCTGATCGGGCGTGATGCCAAAGGCGCGCGCGATCTCACCTTTGCCCATTCGTGTGCCAGCACCGGCAATAAAGGCCCGCAACGCCGCCGCCGTCGGCAGACCCGCCTCCGTCCCACCCGACCCCGATTGAGGTGATTTTACTTTAGCAGGTAACGAGGCACCGGTTTTGCGGGTCATGCCGAACCCGCGCGCATACCGGACCGAAAATGGACCGCTGACATGGCGACCGGTTCGCCCGTAACCCAGGTTTTCTGGATTTGGTGCACAATTTCGCCCCACGCGTCAGCTGATCTGTTCAACAGAAACATTGTAACGCTAATATAGCCTATCGACAACGCTGATGCGGCACTCCATCGGCGATGGTGCCGCAAGTTTTTCGTCTATGGCGTTTTTGCCACAACCGTACGGTCGAGTTCGGCATTGAACAGCGCCCCGAGCAGCAGCGTGTAGGCGGTCAGGTAGAACCACATCATCAAACCGATGATGGTGGCAAGCGGCCCGTAGGTGCGGCTGTAGGCGGCGAACCGGCCCACATAGACGGCAAAGCCGTAGGACAGGATCAACCAGAACAAGATCGCCACCGACACGCCGGGGATCACGGTATGACCAAGGTCGCGCCGGAACGAGGGACCGTAACGATACAGCAGCCCGAGGGCGACACCCATGAACCCGACCATCAGGACGAAGCCGATGACCAGCGCCAGCACGGCGGAATCTTTCCCCAGTCCGACGAATGTGAACAGGAGTGGCAATCCCACCAGCACGCCGATCGCGATGACGGCGCCGATAATGGCGACCAGCGTCATGCCCAGCGTGACCAGCTGGAATCGGATGATGCCGCGGGTTTCCTGGCGCTTGTGGATCACGTTGAGTGCATAGATCAGCGATTTCGTGCCCGACGCCGTTGAGTACAGCGTGAACAGCAGCGAAATCGCCAATCCGATCCCCAGATTCGTCTTGCCGCCCGAAACCAGTTGCTGAATCCGCCCGCCGATCAGCTGGAACGCCGCTGGCGGCATCAAATGGTGCAGATACTGCAATTGCGGCTCGACCGTGATCGGGTTGAACGCAAGCCCGTAGAGTGAAATCAGCGTTGTTATCGCGGGGAACAATGCGAGCGTGGCGTAGAACGCGCATCCTGCGGCCACCAGCGACATCTCGCCGCTCAACAAGGCCCAGATGGCAGATTTCAAGCTGACCCACCACAGAGCGGCGCGGCGACGCAATATCATGCGCCGCCGTCGAGAAATGTCCGGATCGCCGCGATGGTGGGCGTGTCCATCAGGGCCGGCGCATGACCGCATCCTGCGACGGTGAGGCTACCGGCGCCCTCATCGACCATCCGCGCAAGCGTCGCCTCGGTGAGCAGATCGCTATCGGCCCCGCGAATTGCCAGGATGGGTACCCTGATCTGCTGCCAGATCGCGCTGAGGTCGGCGTCCATCGGAATCGAGGCCCGGATCGGATCGGCGATTGCCGGATCATAGTGCAGCGCCAGAGCGCCACCCGCGACCGGCCGGGCGGACGAGCGGGCGAGATGTGCCCATTGTGCGTCGGACAAGGGACCGAACGGCGCATGGATGAGGCGCAAATGGGCTTCGAGGTCGGCGAGAGTGGCGAAAGTTGCCGGTGCCTTGATCATATAATCGCGGATGCGCACGAGGGCGGCGGCCGGGATCAGAGGACCGATGTCGTTCAGCACGAGGCGGGTGATCGGCGTGTGTGGGGCTGCGGCGATCATCATGCCACAGATGCCGCCGAGCGAGGTGCCGACCCAGGCGACCGGCTTGTTCAGGTATGCGAGCAAATGCGCGAGCGCCACGACATAGGATGGTGGTTGATAGAGGCTCGAGTCGCTCAGCCAGTCGGACCGGCCGCGACCCGGCAGATCGGGGCAGATCACGTGGTATCGTTCGGACAGCGACTCGGCCAAGGGATCAAAATCACGACCATTTCGGGTCAGGCCATGCACGCACAACACCGCCGGCGCGGCGGGATTGCCGAATTCAACGAAAGCGAGACGGTGGAAATCCGCGCCCAGCAGGTAGGGGATGAAGCCCTGGCGTGCCATCGGCGCTGTCGGCTCAGATCACGTTGTCACGGCGCAACGCCGCGCGTTCGGAGGCATCAAGACCCAGCATGTCGCTCAGCACCTCATCGGTATGTTCGCCTAACATGGGGGGCGCCAGCCGATAATCCACCGGGGTTGCCGATAAACGGACGGGATTTGCGATCAGCGTGACCGGCGTACCGCCCTGGTTGGTCATTTCGATCAGATTGCCCCGCGCGATGACATGCGGGTCACTGAAAACCTGATCGAGCGTGTTGATCGGGCCGCAGCCGATTTTGATCGCCTCGAGGGCGGCGAGCCACCAGGCGGAGGGTTGGGTGACCAGGATTGCGGACAGCGTGTCGGTGATCAGGGCGCGGTTGGCGACACGGGCGGCATTGGTGGCGAAACGCGGATCATTGGTCAGGTGATCGAGGCCGAAACGTCGGCAAAACCGGGCGAAGCTGGCGTCGTTGCCGATCGAGAGCACGATATGGCCGTCGGCAGTGGCAAAGACCTGATAAGGTACGATGTTCGGGTGCTGATTACCCAGCCGGGGCGGGATCTCGCCGGTCGCCAGATAGTTCATTCCCTGATTGGCCAGCCAGGCGACGTGAGTGTCGAGCATGCCAATATCGATGTGCTGGCCGCGCCCGGTCGCTTCGCGGTGGCGCAGCGCGGCCAGCACGCCGATGGCACCGTACAGGCCGGCGAACAGATCAGCCACTGGGACACCCACTTTCATCGGAGGGCCGTCGGGGTCGCCGGTGAGAGACATGATGCCACCCATCGCCTGCACCAGGCTGTCATAACCAGGTCGTGCGGCGTAGGGGCCGGTTTGGCCAAACCCGGTGATCGAACAATAGATCAGAGCCGGATGAGCTGGCGCAAGCTGCTCGTAGCCGAGTCCATAGCGGGTGAGGGCGCCAACTTTGAAGTTCTCGACCAGGATATCGGATTTTGCGATCAGGGCGCGAGCGATGGTCTGCCCCGCCGCGGTCGCGATATCGAGTGTCACCGACCGTTTATTACGATTGGCTCCAGCAAAATAGGCGCTCTGCCCGGTTCCCGGCATCGTCGGGGGTGAGAAGCTCCGGGTATCGTCTCCGCTGCCCGGTTTTTCGATCTTGATGATCGAAGCGCCCAAATCGCCCAGCATCTGCACGCAGGTCGGTCCGGCGAGAACCCGGGTCAGATCAAAGACGGTCAGTCCGGCGAGCGGCCCCGACGGCGGGGGCAATTCAGCATATTTGGTTTTTGACATGAACGACCTTCGGCAATGAAGATGCCGGCTTAGCGGACCGTCTCGTCTCAGGTCAAAATATGCACCGGAGTTTAGTTGGATTTACCTGTTCAGGCTGTGCGGCGTTGCCGGCACACAGGCCCGCAGGGCTAGGCGAACGAGACGGTTTGCCATCACGGGCAAACCGGCGCGTTCAGCATCCTGAGCGAGGGAGATGAGCCGGTCAGTCAGGATCAAGGGACTGACGATCGGTTCGTGCGGGGCGGCGGTTTTCGCCGTGACATAATCGGACATCGTGGGATTTTCCTTTGACAGACCAGCCGTTTTGGCTGAACCCAGATGACCACGCGGAAGTTAGATTTCGGTTAATAAAACCCGATTCGACTCAAAATAATTTAACGGCGTGATCATCTCTCATGTTCGTCCGCATCACGCTCGACTTCGATGTCGGTTTCGATCGCATCGGCGTCATCCTCCAGATCGTCGGCGTCTTCCAAAATATCCTCATCGGCACCGTCATCGACGGCATCGACCTCGACATCATCCCCTGGCACCAACACGGTCTTTGGTGATTTTTTTACATCTTCGGGAATCGGCGCGTTGCGCTTGAGCTTTGGTTGCTCGATCGGCTGCTCGGTGCCGCATTTCGGACACACGGCGGGCGATTTTCCGAGATCGAAGAATCTTGCGCCGCAGGAGACGCAGGTGTGTTTGTCGCCAAGTTCCGGCTTCGGCATGAGGCCCTCGTGCATAATGGGAAACGGTCGCTTCAGGGCGCGCGCCATGCCACCCATCGCCCGCTATGTCAAACACCGCGCATCATGCTAAGCGCCGCGCCATGAACCTCGAAACGCCACACGGCCGTCAATTCCCCCGTCCCGGCGCGTCATTGCGCGCCCGTCGCGCCATCGCGCCGCTGCGCGGCCGTATCGCCGTGCCGGGTGATAAGTCGATCTCGCACCGTGCGCTGATGTTCGCTGGCCTCGCGATCGGCGAAACCAGGATAACGGGTCTGCTCGAGGGCGAGGACGTGCTGCGCACCGCCGTTGCGATGCGGGCGCTCGGTGCTCACGTGTTATGCGACGCGCCAGGCATCTGGCGGGTGATCGGGGCCGGTATCGGCGGGTTGCACAGCCCCGAGGATGTGCTCGATATGGGCAACTCCGGCACCGCCGCGCGCTTGTTGTGCGGGATCCTGGCGAGTCATGATATTTTTGCGGTGATGACCGGCGACGCATCGCTGCGTCGCCGCCCGATGCGCCGGGTGATCGACCCGCTTGCGGCGTGCGGCGCGGTGTTCGCCGCTCGCGCGGGGGGGCGGCTGCCGCTGGCGGTCACCGGTGCCGCTGATGCGCTGCCGCTCAGCTATCGTCTGCCGGTCGCCTCGGCGCAGGTGAAATCGGCTCTGTTGCTGGCCGGGCTGAACGCGCGCGGCATCACTGAAATCGAGGAACCCGAACCCACGCGCGATCATTCGGAAAACATGCTCCGCCATTTCGGCGCCGCGGTCAGCGTGATCCCGCACGGTCACGGCAAACTGGTCCGCCTGCACGGCCAGCCGGAGTTGATGGCGGCGGATATCGTGGTCCCGGGCGATCCCTCTTCCGCCGCCTTTCCGATCGTCGCGGCTCTGCTGGTGCCCGGTTCACGCATTGTGATTGAAGGCGTCGGCCTCAACCCGCTGCGCACCGGCCTTGTTGCCACATTGATTGAAATGGGCGCGGACATCGTCATCACCAATCGGCGCGAGGCTGGCGGTGAACCGGTGGGCGATCTCGTCGTCAGCGCCTCCTCGCTTCAAGGCAGCGACGTGCCGGCCGAGCGCGCGCCGTCGATGATCGATGAATACCCGATCCTCGCCGTGGCATGCGCCCTCGCGCGTGGTCCGTCGCGGCTGCGTGGCCTGGGTGAACTTCGGGTCAAGGAAAGTGACCGTCTCGCGGCGACTCTTGCCATGCTTCGGGTCAACGGCGCGACCGTCGAGGTCGAGGGCGATGACATGATCATCGCCGGTGGCGCTAACCGGCTTGGCGGCGGCCGGGTGATCACGCATATGGATCATCGGCTCGCGATGAGCGCGCTGGTGATGGGGCTGGCGGCTGATGCACCGGTCGCGATCGATGATGCCGGCTTCATCGACACGAGTTTTCCCGGTTTCGTCGATCTGATGCGCGGTTTGGGGGCGGTGATCGAGCCGATGGAGGAGGATGCATGAAACGGATCGTCATCGCGATCGACGGACCCGCCGCGTCAGGCAAAGGCACCCTCGCACGCCGCCTCGCGGCCGCGTTCAACCTGCCGTATCTTGATACCGGGCTGCTCTATCGGGTGGTTGCCCGCCGCGTGCTCGACCACGGCGGGGACCCCGCGGATGCCATCACGGCTACCCGCCATGCGCGCGGTCTTGGCCGGCTCGATCTCGAGCGGGGCGATCTGCGCACACCCGAAGTCGATCTGGCGGCGAGTGCGGTTGCCTCGATCCCGGGTGTGCGGGCCGCACTGCTCGATTTCCAGCGCGCGTTTGCGCTGCACGCCGGCGCCGTTCTCGATGGGCGCGACATCGGCACGATCGTTTTTCCTGAAGCCGACGTGAAATTGTTCATTACCGCAACGCTCGATGTGAGGGCCGCACGCCGATTCGCGGAACGGCAGGCTCAGCACGTCGCGACCACGCTGTCGGCGGTGCGCGACGATCTGGCAGCGCGCGACGATGCTGACCGGACGCGCAAGGCAGCACCGCTGCGTCCCGCGGACGATGCACATATTCTTGACACCAGCTGCATGGATGCCAATCGCGCCTTTGCTGCGGCGGCCGATTGGGTAAACCAAGCGTTAGCGAAAGGGTGACATTCGGCGTTCCCTGACGTAAGCGGGGAACAGAACCGCAACAGGAGCCGCAGTGACCGATCTGTTCGACCAAGCCGCCGCATCGGCCGCCTATACAGCCAAGGATATCGAGGTTCTGGAAGGTCTTGAACCGGTGCGGCGTCGGCCCGGCATGTATATTGGTGGTACCGATGAGGGGGCACTGCATCACCTTGCCGCCGAACTGCTTGACAATGCGATGGACGAAGCCGTCGCCGGTCATGCCTCGATGATCGAAATGAGTCTCGCACCGGGGAACTGGCTGACCGTGCGTGACAACGGGCGGGGTTATCCGGTCGATCCTCACCCCAAATTCAAGGATAAGTCGGCGTTGGAGGTGATCCTGACCACGCTGCATTCGGGGGCGAAATTCTCCGGCAAGGCCTATGCCACGTCCGGCGGGTTGCATGGTGTTGGCAGTTCGGTGGTCAATGCGCTGGCGGAGCGGCTCGAGGTCGAGGTCGCGCGCGATCGGGTGCTGTGGAAGCAGGAGTATTCACGCGGCAAGCCGCTCACGCCTCTGATCAACGCCGGCGCGACGGCGAATCGGCGGGGGACGTTGATCCGGTTTACGCCCGACCCCGAGATTTTTGGCTCCCTGCGCCTCAACGCCACGCGACTATACCGGATGTGCCGCTCGAAGGCCTATCTGTTTCGCGGCGTGCGCATCCGCTGGTCGTGCGACGCTGGTCTGATCCCGGCTGGTTCGGAAGTTCCAACCCAGGCCGAGCTGCATTTTCCTGGTGGTCTCGCCGATTCGCTGGCGGAGGAGTTGGGGCCATCGCCGAAACTGGTGATGCCGGTCTGGTCGGGGCTGGCAGATCTGCCCGACGCCGCCGGCCGGATCGAGTGGGCCTGCGCCTGGCTCGACAATGGCGAGGCCTCGCTCGATACTTATTGCAACACCATTCCGACGCCGCAGGGGGGCACGCATGAGGCGGGGTTTCGTGCCGCCTTGCTCAAGGGGCTGCGCGGCTTCGGCGAGCAGCGCGGCAACAAGCGGGTCGCGGTGATCACCGGCGAGGACGTGACCGGCACACTGGCGGCGAAACTCTCCCTTTTCATCCGCGAACCCCAATTCCAGGGGCAGACCAAGGAGAAGCTCACCTCCCCCGAAGCGCAGAAAGTCACCGAGGCATCGCTACGCGATCGGTTCGAGCATTTTCTGGCAGGTGATCCAACGACGGCGGATAATCTGCTGTCGTACGTGATCGAGCGGGCGGAGGAGCGGATCAGGCGGCGGGAGGCAAAGGATACGCCCCGCAAATCGGCGACGCGGCGGTTGCGCCTGCCGGGGAAACTGACCGACTGCACACGGGAATCGCGCGAGGATACCGAGATTTTTCTTGTCGAGGGCGATTCCGCCGGCGGCTCGGCCAAGCAGGCACGCAACCGGGAGACCCAGGCGGTGTTGCCGTTGCGCGGCAAGATTCTCAACGTGGCCTCCGCTTCGACCGAGAAATTGCGACAGAATCAGGAATTGAAGGACCTGATCGAGGCACTGGGGTGCGGGGTGGGCGAGCGGTTCCGGCTGGATCAGCTGCGATACGGCCGGATCATTATCATGACCGATGCCGATGTCGACGGCGCGCATATCGCGTCCCTGCTGATGACGTTCTTTTATCGGGAATTGCCGGAATTGATTCGCGCGGGACATGTGTTTCTGGCGCAACCGCCGTTATTCCGGCTGACCCAGGGCAGCAAATCGGTTTACGCAATGGATGATGCGGAGCGGGATCGATTGATCAGGTCGGCCTTCAAGGGCAGCGCGAAGGTTGAGATCAGCCGTTTCAAGGGATTGGGCGAGATGCCGCCGGCGATGCTGAAGGAGACCACGATGGATCCGAAGCGGCGGGTGTTGTTGCGGGTGATGACGCTGCCGGAGACTCGCGCTGAGACGGCGGAGATGGTCGAGAGTTTGATGGGCCGCAAGCCGGAACTGCGGTTTCGGTTTATCCAGGACCGGGCGGCAGGGGCTGGCGAGTTGGATGTCTAGAGTGTGATGCTTTCAGCATAACGCTCTAGCATTATATTTTTTCGAGCGATTTCATGCGATTATGTTGCCGCTGCCGCGTCAACTTAATCGCATATCACTCTAGGGGGTCGGTTTCGCCTGCGGATCTTCATTACGTGACTTGGCGAGTTGAACGTCATTCGCCCAAGGATGTTGCGCGTCGCAGTGCTCGAAACGTCGTGAACGGGGATGCCGCCCGGTCAATCCGCGATGCTTGACAGGGGGCTGATCCCGCCAAACAATCCTGAGGTAACAGGAGCGTTCATATGGCCATCACCCGTCAAGTCATCACCACACTCAAGCCCGACGGCACCGACGCAATGGGGCCGAATATTCTGGCCTATAAATATCCTGACGAGAGCATCGTTTCCGGTTCGCTGCTGACGGTGGAGAGCAATCATTTCGCGGTCTTGAAATCGCGCGGCGCGGTGCTGAACGTATACGAGACCGGGCAGTATCCGATCACCACGCCGGACAAGCCGCTGCTCGGCTCGATCACCCAGGCGTTCTTTTCCGGGGCCAGTCCGTGGCAATATGAGACGATTTACATCAATCGCGCGAAAATCGTTGCGCGTGCCAAGGGGATTGCGACGTCGCGTGAAATGGCAGAGCTGGTCTACCAAGTCGATTATTACATCCATATCGACACCAAGGACGATGCGCTGAAACTAGTGACTCATATGCCGTTTTCCGGCCTTTACATCGATGCGCAGGAGGTGACCGATTATGCTGGTCCCGTGGTGGAGCAGGCGGTTAACCAGGTGGTTCAGATCACGCCGCTGGAAAACGTCAATGAGCATATCGGTGAGATCGCGGAGCTGCTCAAGCAGCATCTCGGCGATTTCCTTGATATCTACGGCATCAAACTCAACGATGTGAAACTTCTGATCCTGCCGAAGGACGAGCGGATGCGCGAATTGATCTCGCTGCGCGCGTTCGGGCTGACGCCGATCGAGGCGGTGCGCTATTATACCGCGCTGCGGATGGCGGAGCGCGGTTTGGTTTCGGCACCGAACATGGCGATCGGCGCGCCGTTCAATATCGGCGGCATGGGCACGTTCCCGGTCGGCGAATGGGATCGACCGGCCAAATGATGTCAGCCGGCGAGACCGCGACCCTGCTGCTGAACGGCTGGGGGTATAATTGGTACCGCGCGGAAAACCGGCTGCGGGCGGATGATCTGCTGATCCGAGCCAAGCTTTCGGAATTGCTCGGGCTGGCGCGCGGGCATTTATCCGGACTGGAGGCCGCCTATCGGCGGGCGCATCTGCCATTGCCGACGCGCGATCATCCGCTGCCGGACCGCGCGGCGGTCGCGCATGTGCAGTCCCTGACCCGTGCGGGCGAGGCGATCGGCGCGGTCGAGACCAGCATTCGAAATGCGGCGGTGCCGGAGATGGATCGGGTCTGGCAACGTCATCGTAATGAGGCGCGGGTGCTGCAGGACCTGGTCATGCGCGATGCCGCGTTGGTCGAGACCGTTGCGGCGTTTCACGACTGGGTGGTGGCCGCCACCGACAGCGACGCGGCGGATGCGCAATTCCCCATCCGGGTACGCGAAGGCCTACCGGTGATCACCGCGGCGTTGGCGGCTCGCCGGGATGCGGTGAACGGGGTGTGAGCAAACGGCTTGCCGCCGCCGCTGCCGCCGCCAAAGCGCCTTCAAGATAGCCGCCAAATTCGGGCGCGCTTTCCGAGCCTGACGCCAGCACCAGCCCAGCCCAGGGTTCGGGCAGTGTGATCGGTTCGTAATGCGGGTGCTGAGCCGGTCCGACCCGGTCTTCATGCGTTGCTGTCAATTCCTCATCCGCCCAGTCGTGAACGATCAATTGCCGTGGCTTCGCTCCCTGGGGACCGAATAAGGCCGCGAGTTGCGCGGTGATCGACGCCGGCAGAGTGGCCTGGCGTGCGGCGCGCATGGCGGCGGGCCAGGAAAAGAAACCGAACAGTGCAGCCTCCGCCGTCACTCCCGGCAGGCTGGCATCGTGCAGCTCCGCCAAGGGACCGATATGGCTGATCGCGGCACCGGATAGACCATTCTCCCGCCAGAACGGCCGATCATAGATTGCCAGCGCCTTGGCGTGACCGGCCATCCAGGTCGGCACAGCGGCGAAACGCCGGCGGATGGCTTCGGGGAGGGCTGGGCTGAAATCGAGCCTGGCGATCAGGCGTGGGGGCAGCGCCAGGGCGACGTGGCGGGCGGAGAGCGTGCATGTGCCATCGGGTGTCGCGCAGTCGAGCGTGACGGCGGCGGAGCCGACCGCAAGCCCGGTGACCCGGTGGTTCAGCCGGATTCGGCTCGATGGAAGTTGCTGGGTGTGAAATTCGAGCAGCGCATTGATGCCGCCCGCAATCCGCATACTCGGTGGATCTTGCTCGAAGCCATGCGGCAGACGTTGAATAGCGCCGGTGCGGTCCTGGAACAGAAAGCCGCCGTGGTCGTCCTGTTCGTAAATCGCGAGGCCGGCCTCTGCAACGGCAGCGCCGACCAGCGGCTGCATGCCCGGCCAGATCCACGCAGGACCAAGGTCGTAACGGCCGTGATCCGTTGAATGGCCGAAAATACGCCCACCCACGCGCCCACGCGACTCCAACACCACGACATCGACACAAGCCTCATCCAATGCCCGCGCCAACGCGACCCCCGCTAACCCGGCACCGACAACGATCACGTCATGCATGGGCGGATGGGGTGGTCAAGCGGGTGGCACGAGGCGTTAGTGAGCAAAACCAGGGTATTTTCCCTCTTGGCTCCCCGCTAAGCGTAACTTCGCTAAAAGACATGGATTCCAGAGGATCCGTTTTAAATCGGATCCAGGGACGGAGGAGCCGAAGTTTCCATCGATACACTTTATCGAGGGAATGGCTCCGCAGAGAGACCCCCTCGTCCTGCTTGCCTTGCTCCTGCCCCGATCCCTCCATCGGCTTCAACCCGCCTCGGCCATGAGGTGGCCGGTTTTACGGTAAAGGAGGGTGTCGCGTCGGGTGGTGAGAGTGATGGTGCTACCGGCGGGGTAACGGAGCCAGGTGGCGGCGGGGTGTTGGGTGTCGTTGATGATAAGGCTACCTTCGATGATGAAGAATTCCGCCCCGTTCGTGTAGGTTTCGGCTGGGCCGGTGTAGTGGGCGGGCAGGCGGAGCAGGTCAACTTGTTCCCAGGGGGCGGTGAAGAGGAGAGCGGTGCTGCTGCCGTCGGTGTTGCTGTGCCAGAGTGTTGGTTTGGTGGTGTCGATGCGGAGGGAGTGGGTTTCGGCAGGCGGCATCTGGCGGAGTTTGACCAAAATAGTGGCGCCTGGTTCGCTGGCCGGCGTGTGGCTTGAGCCGGGTGGGTTGCGAACGTAGTAGCCTCGGGGGAAATCACCGGTTTCGTCGGAAAAGACGCCATCGAGCACCAGGAACTCTTCGCCGGCGTCGTGGCGATGGGCGCTGAAGGCCGAATGTGGCGCGTAGCGGACCAGCGAGGTGGCGCGCGCGATTTCGCCACCATCGCGTTCCAGCATGCGGCGTTCGACGCCGGCGATCGGCGAGGCGACCCAATCGAGAGCGGCGGAGTCGACGATGGCGGGTTGGGTCAAGTCGGCGTTGATTTGCATGGAGGCTCCTGGATCGAAAGCGTTGGGGACGCGGCAGCCGCGTGTGGTCCGTCGTCTGTCTATTGTATTTTCGCGACTGCGTCATATCCTGCAAGCAGGCTCGCTGCGCGTAAGCGTGCGGCGTCACGGGAATAATGGCAAGCAAACGGGGTTTGGAACATGGTGAAATTTGGCGTCGCGCAGCCGGTCAAGCGGGTCGAGGATTCACGGCTGCTCCGGGGTGAGGGACAGTACACCGACGATGTGCCGGCGGATGGCGC